>JAGXHB010000117.1 GCA_024636425.1 Roseobacter sp. | reverse complement strand
GACGCTGCGCGGCAGAGGTGAAGACGATCCGGATCGGCAGCCGCAGCACGTCACGCGCCCAGATCGCAGCGCGCATTTCAGGGTTGCGCCGCACATGCCAGATGGCACCATCGCGCGACAGCGCGCGCGCCTCGCTGACTGGAATAGGGGCAGGGCAGCCGGGCAGCGGTTGGCCCACAAGTGCGAGATCATAGCGGTCGGTCTGCTCGCGGATCACATTCGCTGCAGTTGCCGACACGCCGGTAAAGTTGGGATTGAAATTGGTCACGAAAAGCCGGGGCATCATGGTTTGCCCAATTCGAGCGCCTTGATCAGCCGCAGGGCGATGCTGTCCAACTGGTCCTCCTGCGCGCCGACAAACCGCTTGGCGGCGGCAGTCATGGCGTCGCGCTGGTCCGGTGCTTCGATCAAGGTCATGACCCAGTGGGCCAGATCATCGCCGTCGGCAATGATGCGCGCGGCACCTTCCGTCTCGAGCTGGGCATAGGTTTCGGCAAAGGCGGACACATGGTTGCCCGACAGCACTGCCGCACCGGCCTGCGCAACTTCGAAGGGGTTATGCCCGCCGATGGGCAGCAGCGATCCGCCCAGAAACACGATCTCCGTCAGGGCGTACCACACCCCCAGATCCCCAAGCGTATCAGCCAGATAGACCTGCCCGCCCAGAGGCTCGCCCCGGCTGCGGCGCTGGCAGGTCAGACCCGCCTCGGTGATCATCGCCTCGACCGCATCCCCGCGTTCGGGATGACGGGGGGCAAGGATCAAGCACAGGTCGGGAAACCGCTGCAACAGCGCCTTATGTGCCCTCAGAACGCTGCCCTCTTCCCCCTCGTGGGTGGAGGACGCGACCCAGACGGGCCGGTGCCCCAAGGCGGTACGGGCCTCGAAAAGCGCGTCTTCGTCAACGGGCAAGGGGCCCGCCATCGACTTGAGGTTGATGCCACGCGCCACGCGGTCAGGCGGGGCGTGCATGCTGATCATGTTATCGGCCATCGCGTCGTTCTGTGTCAGGATCAGGTCGAACACCTCGAACATATAGCGCGCGGTCCGTGGCCATTTGCGCCATGTCGCTACGGATTTGTCGGACATGCGCGCGTTGACCAGCGCCATGCGCGCACCCGTCGCATGGGTCCGGCGCAGCATCTGCGGCCAAAGCTCGCTTTCGACAAAGATCGCCGCATCGGGTTTCCAGTGGCGCAGGAACCGCCTGAGCGGTCCGGGGGCATCCAACGGCGCAAACTGGTGGACTGTGCGCGGCGGTAGACGCCGTTCCACCAGCGTGGCCGAGGTGGCGGTGCCCGACGTGATCAGGAACTGCGCATCAGGGATCAGCACACCCATGCGGGTGATCAACGCCAGCACCGACAGGCTTTCCCCGACTGATGCGGCATGCAGCCAGACCAGCGGGCCGCTCCCGCGCCGGTCTTTGGTGGCGTTGCCGAGCTTCTCATGGGCACGGGCGGCGCTGATGCCTTGATCGCGCAGTTTCCGGGTTTGGGCCAGTGCAGCGAAAGGCACCAGCAACATACTTGCTGCAACCCAAGCACGGTAAAGAAACGGCACCGCCATGGTGCGGGTCAGCCGCCTGTGTGGCTCATGTGGCGGGGCATTTGCCCATCCAGTTTCTGACGGGAATAGTCAAAATCATGCCCCTTGGGCTTGAGGGTGATGGCGGCGCGGATCGCATCCTTGAGCGGCGCATCATCTTCGGGATGTTCGCGCAACGGCGCGCGCAGATCCGCCGCGTCTTCCTGACCCAGACACAGGTAGATCTCACCGGTGCAGGTGATGCGCACACGGTTGCAGCTTTCGCAAAAATTATGGCTGAGCGGCGTGATGAAGCCGATCTTCTGCCCCGTTTCCTCAAGCCTTACATAGCGGGCAGGGCCGCCTGTGTTCTCGATCAGATCGGTGACGGTGTAATGGTCCTCGTAGGTGCGGCGCACATCCTTGAGGGACCAGTACTGGCCAAGGCGGTCTTCGTTGCCCAGATCGCCCATCGGCATGACTTCGATCCAGGTGAGGTCAATGTCGCGGGTGGCGCACCACTGCGTGATCGTGGGCAGTTCGACCTCGTTAAAGCCCTTGAGGGCGACCGCATTGATCTTGACCCGCAACCCTGCGGCCTGTGCGGCATCAATGCCGCGCAGCACCTGTGGCAGGCGACCCCAGCGGGTGATGTCCGCGAATTTCTGGTCATCAAGCGTATCAAGCGACACATTCACGCGTCGCACACCCGCCGCGTAGAGATCGGCGGCATAGCGTTCAAGCTGGCTGCCATTCGTGGTCAGTGTGAGCTCTTTGAGCGTGCCTGCCTCAAGATGGCGGGTCATGCTGTCAAAGAAGGTCATGATGCCCTTGCGCACCAGCGGCTCACCGCCGGTAATCCGCAGCTTCTGGACGCCCAGATCAATGAAATTCGTGCACAGCCTGTCCAATTCCTCGAGCGTAAGAAGCTCTTTCTTGGGCAGGAAGTTCATGTTCTCGGACATGCAGTAGACACAGCGGAAATCGCAGCGGTCCGTGACAGAGACACGCAGATAGGTGATTGCGCGGGCGAAAGGGTCAATCAAAGGTGCATTCATGAGAGTATAGGTAAACATCGGCCCATGCCGGGGCAAGGGTGATTTAGGAGATTGAAGCGTGGCCGAAGCGCAGATAACCTGAGTCCCATGAAACATATACTTATTCTAAGCTGCCTGACGGTCGGGCTTTCGGGGTGTTCGGGGATGTCCGAGCGGTTGGGTCTGGGCGGCGGCGCAGATGCGACCGCCCCTTCCGAGGCGGCGATGCCCGGGGCATCGCCAGGGGGGCAAACGGGCCTTGCGCCTGCCACGGCGTCGCCACCGCCGACATCACAGGCCCGCACGGCCGACGCGCTGGACACCACAACCCCCGAACAGCGTGCCGCCGCATCAGCGCCTGCAGCCGCTGGCGGGCGGGCACTGGGCACCACTGTTGCGTCCTTGGGCAGTGCCACGGAACCCGGCCTTTGGATCAAGACACCGCTTGTCGAAGCCGAGGCGCAGGGGCGTGTGACCAATCCCGCGACAGGTAAGTCCTCCACCGTGACGCTGATCCCGATCGCGGGCAGTGCAACAGCGGGCAGCCGGATGTCACTGGCGGCCTTGCGCCTGATCGGGGCGTCGCTGACCGATCTGACCACGGTCGAGCTTTCGATCGACGGGTGATCTTTGTGGCGAGAGCCGGAGGGCAGCCCCCCGGAACCCACGTAACATGTCAAAGCCAGCGCCTGAAACGGGTCGACTGAAGAGCTTCAGATCGCGGGGTTTTCGCGTGTGGGCAAGTAGCGCGAAGCTTCCTTGACTGCGTAGGCTTTCATTTGGGGGCCGTTTTCCTGCAGGAATGTAATGGCGCGCGCTGCGTCATGGCGGCTGAGATCGCGCACCCACCATGCAATCGCCTTTTGGAGAATGCCGTTCTTGACGGGAAGATACCCGGCCGCCCATCCCAAAATGCGGTCCCGCGCGGCAAGCTCTTCCGGCTTGGGATTGTTCTGCTTGGTCCAAGGCAACGTCGCGACCAGCGCGGCGCGTCGGGTCCACAGGTGATCTGACCCTGTCCATCCTTCCACGGTATCAAGGCGGGCCGGATCGGCAACCAGACGTTTTTGCATTGCCATGCAGGCATGATCGGAAATGGCCCAGCTGTCGAAGTCGGGCACCCAGGATTGCATGAGCTGCCAAGCAGCCTCGTCATCGGGGCGCAGCCTTGCCTGGGTCAGCAGCTTGGCGGCCGCAAGCCGTGCCTCGAAGATGTCGGTCTGCCAGAGGCCGTCCGCCAGTGTGATGCGGGCAGGCAGGTCAAGGTCATCGCGCCATGCTTTGGTCAGATCGTTGATCTGTGGATTGATCACGCCAAGATAGGGCCGGTCGATCTTGTGATAGGCCTGCATCTGGGGGATCCGGTCAGGATCAGCGTGCGCGCGGAGTTGGTCAAGATATGTATCAATCATCACGCCTTGCACCATATTTCGGCTCTGGTATCAAAGGAAATCAACAAGAGACCGAAACCCATGACATTTTTGAAATCAATCGAGCGTCGGGCCAAGCGTTTTGTCCCGCAAAGCTGGCGCAAGCACCTGCGCGCGTCCAAATATGAACTGGTGATGACCCGCATGGCTCCGGTGGATCTGGTTGTTCACGTGGGGGCCCATTGGGGAGAAGATGCAGCGCGCTATGAGGCTTTTGGGGCCCGCACCGTTTTGTGGATCGAGGCGGATCCGGAAACCTACGACGTTCTGTGTGCCGAAATGGCGAAGCGGGCCGGACCGACGCGGCATCTGACCACCTGTGCGCTGGTATCGGCCGGGGCTGAGGACATGTCCTTTCACCGCTTCAGCGGCGATGGCGCGTCGTCGTCGGTGCATCACGCGACCGATATCTTCAAAGAGCGATTCGAGCATGCCCGCGAGACGGGCGAGGTGCTGACCCTGCGCAGCCGCTCGCTGCCCGCTATTCTGGCGGAGCATGGCATTGATGTCGCCGCCTTTCAACGCGCCATGCTTGTCGTCGATGTGCAGGGTCACGAACTTTCGGTGCTGGAAGGATTGGGTGCCGATCTCGAAGCGTTCACGCTGTGCAAATGCGAAGTGTCGCGCGTGGCGATGTATGAGGGCGGCGCGCAGTTTTCAGAGGTGGACGCCCATTTCCGCAAGCATGGGTTCAAACTGGTGTCACATCGCTATGCCCTCGTTCAGCGGCACGGCGATGTGCTTTATCAGAAAGCCTGAGACCGGCTATTCGACGGTCACCGACTTGGCGAGGTTGCGCGGCTGATCCACGTCCGTTCCTTTGGCGATGGCCGTATGATAGGCCAGCAGCTGCGCCGGGATCGCATAGAGGATCGGCGCGAGCGCATCGAGAACAGGGGGCATTTCGATCGTTGCCCAGACCCCTTCGGAGGCCTCATCTAGGCCTGCGCGATCGGAAATGAGGATCACCTTGCCCTTGCGCGCCATCACCTCTTGCATGTTGCTGACCGTCTTGTCGAAAAGCGTATCCTTGGGGGCCATGACCACCACCGGAACTTTCTCGTCGATCAAGGCGATGGGGCCGTGTTTCAGCTCACCTGATGCATAAGCTTCGGCGTGTATGTAGCTGATTTCCTTTAGTTTAAGCGCACCTTCCAAGGCCAGAGGAAACATCGGGCCACGGCCCAGAAACAGCACGTCGCGGGCGTGCGACAGCTTGTTGGCCGCATCGCGGATCGCGTTGTTCTGCTCGAGGGCCGTATTGATCAGCGACGGCAGCGACCGCAGCCCCGATACGTAATCGGCAAGCTGTTCCTGACTGATCACGCCCCGGTCTATCGCGGCTTTCAGGACCATGACGAACAAAACGGTCAACTGACAGGTGAACGCCTTGGTCGAGGCGACGCCGACTTCGATGCCGGCGTGGATCGGCAGTGCCAAATCGCTTTCACGCGCAATCGAGGATTCCGTCACATTGACGACCGAAAGGATCGTATCGGCCTTGCCCACACAGTAGCGCAGGGCAGCCAGCGTGTCGGCGGTTTCGCCGGACTGGCTGACGAACAGCGCCATGGTACGGGCCGGAACAGGCGGTTCACGGTAGCGGAATTCAGAGGCCACATCGACTTCGACGGGCAGGCGGGCGATCTGTTCGAACCAGTATTTCGCGGTCAGGCAGGCATAGGATGCTGTGCCGCAGGCCACCATCGTGATGCGGTCGATCGCGGTGAAATCAATGCCGGGATCGGGCAGAAAGATCTCGCCCTTGGCGCTGATGTAATGGGACAGGGCTTCGCCGATCACGCCGGGCTGCTCGGCAATTTCCTTGGCCATGAAATGCTTGTGGCCAGCCTTGTCGACGCGGGTATTGTCAAGGCTGATGGTCTTGATCGCGCGGGTTACTCTGGCACCCTTGGCGTCAAAAATATCGACGGATCTGCGGGTGAGAACGGCGCTGTCGCCTTCCTCGAGATAGGTAATCCGGTCGGTCATGGGTGACAGGGCGATGGCGTCGCTGCCAAGAAACATCTCATTGTCGCCATAGCCCACGGCCAGCGGCGCACCTTTGCGGGCACCGATCATCAGATCTTCTTCGCCATCGAACAAAAACGCCAGCGCAAAGGCACCCTGCAGGCGCGACAGGGTCTTAGTTGCAGCCTCTACCGGGCCAAGCCCCTGGGACATGTAATGCTCGGTCAGCAGTGCGACGGTTTCTGTATCCGTTTCGGTCACGAATTTTGCCCCAAGACCGGACAGTTCGGCCCGCAGCTCGCGGAAGTTCTCAATGATGCCGTTATGGACGACGGCCACAGGGCCCGCCTGATGCGGGTGGGCATTGGTCACCGAAGGCGCGCCATGCGTGGCCCAGCGGGTGTGGCCGATGCCGGATTTGCCGGCGAGGGGGTCGTGCACCAGCAGGTCTGACAGGTTCACCAGCTTGCCGACCGCGCGCCGGCGGTCCAGTCGGCCCTCATTTACCGTAGCGATACCGGCGCTGTCATAGCCCCGATATTCAAGCCGTTTCAGCGCCTCTACAAGGATTGGCGCTGCTTCGTGTTGGCCTAAGACCCCGACAATACCGCACATTTTTAGCTGCCTCTTTCCTGTTTTGCCTTCTTGGCCTTTAACATTTGTAACATTTTGCGGGCCATGCCCGGTTTTTCCACCTGAGGGGCGCGACCAATGGCCAGCGCGTCGGCTTCGACGTCAGACGTGATGACAGAGCCTGATCCTGTCATTGCGCCGTT
>JAGXHB010000116.1 GCA_024636425.1 Roseobacter sp. | reverse complement strand
GGCGGCACGCTCCATCGGAACGCGGTCGGGCAAGATCATCCGGCGGCACCTCTTGCCCAACGTGATCTCGCCCATCATGGTCTCCGCGACACTGGGGCTGGCCACAGCGATCATCACCGAAAGCGCGCTGAGCTTTCTGGGCGTCGGTTTCCCGTCGGATTTCCCGACCTGGGGCAAGCTGTTGTCCGACGCCGTGCCGCGGATGCAGGAGTTTCCCGAGCGGGTTCTGCTGCCGGGCATCGCGATTTCGCTGACGGTGCTCAGCGTGAACTATCTGGGTGACGGGCTGCGGGATGCCCTGGACCCCCGGTTGCGCGGGCGGTGATCTGACGCCGGGGGCGTTTTGCGTGGCCCGCCTTGAGATTTGAGTATTTGAAAAAGGGTGAAGGGGGGCTGCGGTCCCTCTTTTCTTTTGGCGGGTCGGGTGTCTGGTGGGGGAATAAGGATGGGGGCCCGTGTTGGGCGGGCTTTGCGGAACAAGCGTTCTCAAAAGGGCCTGAAATGGGGCAAGATGTAGCTATGTACCGGATGATTTCAGTAGATTGTTCCAGGCGGTCTGGCATGTGCTGCATCACGGCCTCTTGATCCGCCGTGAATTGCGCGCCAATTGGGAAATTGTTCCATATCCAGCAGGGTTACGTCGATGTTCGAGTCATTCGGTTTTGAAAATACAACGCCACAGCAGGCATCTGTCCTGTTTGCAGTCTTTGTCGGTGTCCTTTTCGGCGTTCTGGGTCAGATCACCGCGTTCTGCTTTCGCCGCTCGCTGGTCGGTGAAGACCGCCGGTCCGCCATGGGGGTCTGGCTGACCGCACTCGCCTTTGCTGTGATCGGCACGCAGGGTGCTGTCGCGCTGGACTGGATCAGCTTTGACGATCACCGTTTCATGGTGCCCGACATGCCGGTGCTGGCCATTGTCCTTGGCGGGCTGATGTTCGGGGCCGGCATGGTGCTGACGCGCGGTTGCGTGTCACGGCTGACCATCCTTGCGGGCAGCGGCAACTTGCGCGCGGCCTTGGTTGTGATCCTTTTTGCCGTGGTGGCCCACGCCACGCTGAAAGGCGTTCTGGCCCCGCTGCGCGTCGCGTTGGGCAGCGTCACTGTGGACATGGGCAGCACTGTCAGCCTTGCGTCTTTGCCTGGTGGCATTTGGCTTTGGAGCGGGTTGATCGTGGCGGGTTGCCTTGCCGTGGCGGCACGATCCGGCAATGGCGCGGGCATGCTGGCGATGGCGGCGGCCATCGGCCTTCTGGTGCCGCTTGCATGGGTCGGCACCGGGTTTATCCTCTTTGACGAATTCGACCCCATCGCCATGGAAAGCCTGTCCTTCACGTCGCCCTCTGCCGACGCACTGTTCTGGGTTGTGGCCAGCAGCTCGATCCCCGCTGGATTTGGCGTAGGTCTTCTCGGAGGTGTGCTGGCCGGCGCGCTGGTTGCCAGCGTCACCTTCGGCGGCTTTGGCTGGCAAAGCTTCGAAAGCCCCGCCCAGACGGGCCGCTATCTCTCCGGTGCGGCGTTGATGGGTGTGGGGGGCGTGCTGGCGGGCGGTTGCACCTTGGGCGCAGGCCTGTCGGGTGTCCCGACCCTGTCACTGGCAGCAGTGCTTGCAATCGTCATGATCGCGGCAGGCGCGCTTGGCATGCATGCGGTCCTTGGTCTTGCCCCCGTGAGGCGATTGTCGCACGGGTAAGGCGCTACAGGATCTTGCGGCGCAACCGGCGCAACAACCACCACACCAAAAGCACCATCGGCGGGACCGCAAGAGCCGTCAGCGTGCCCTTGCCGATCCCCATGGTTTCGGCCAGCGGCACAAGGATGTACCCCGCCAGAGACACCGCATAATAGCTGATCGCGACCACGGACAGCCCTTCGACGGTATGCTGCAGCCGCAGTTGCAGGTCCGACCGTTTGTCCATGCTCGCCAGTATCTCCTGGTTCTGGGCGGAGCGTTCCACATCGACGCGGGTTCGGAGCAGTTCAGCGGCGCGGATCGCGCGGGCCGACATCGTCTGCAACCGCGTCTCGGAGGATTTGACGGTGCGCATCGCAGGCTCGTACCGGCGCATCATGAATTCGGCAAACCCCTGCCGGGACGTGAAGCGGGTTTCGCGCAAGGCATCAATCCGTTGCGCCACGATCGCCTGATACGCCTCGGTCGCGCCAAACCGGTAGGAGACTTCCGCTGACAGTTTTTCAAGTTCCACCGAGACGTCGAGCAGCTTGTAAAGCGTGTCTTCGGTCATCGCATCGGAGCCGCGCATCGCGGCCATCAGATCGTTAAGCTGCCCGTCAAGCGCATTGAGCCGTCCGCCAAAGTCGCGCACCATGGCGAAACCCAGCATGGACATGGATTTATACGTCTCGATTTCGCACAGGCGCTGGACGATGCGGCCCAACCGACGGCTCCCCGTCCCTTCCGAGGCGAAGATGGCCATGCGCATGTGGCCCGCTGAATCAATCCGGAAATCACTGGCGACGACGGCGGCCCCCTCCAGCACCTCGGCCACGGCGAGGCTTTCGGGAACGAACCAATCCTGCAGCGCATCCGAGATGTCGCGATCTTCCTTGGGCCGTTCCAGAAGCCGCAGCAGGATCGAGGTGATCCGTTCGGCATTCAGATCGGCACGCCAGCTTTCGGGAAAGACATCGAATTCGGTCGGATCAAATGGCCGCGTGCCAGCCTGATCCGAAAAGACCGTGTAGGTGACAAATTCGGTGTGCTGCTCCCATTTGAGGGCGTATTTCCCCATCGGGCCATAGTAATGGGTGGCGTTGTCCGCCGGCAGCGGCGCGCCGTAGTGTTTCAAGAGCGCCTTGAGGTGGTCGAGATCCTTGGACCGGTCGCGCGTGGACGCATCACCGGGCGGACGCACGGCCAGATAGGCGGCGACATGCGGGGCCGACAGCGAGGGGAAAGGCCGCGCATGAAGTTCGCTGTTGAGCGTGTAGCGCAGGGGGTGGTCCTTGATCGCTGCCATGTGGCTGGTGGTTCCTTGGAAAGATGTGCTTTTCGCCACGATACATCAATTCAACCCGAAGGATAGAAAAATACGCATCCTTTTCATGGCCTTACGGTGTACGATTGAATACTGCCGAACGATGAACGGACTGCGGCGCGGTTGTATCGCGGACAGCCCCCTCAAAACGCAAAGGGCGGCGCATCTCTGCACCGCCCCCGTATGTTTGTCTTCATTGCTGCGGATCAGTCGATCAGCGGCAGCAGTTTATCAAGGCTGGCCTTCGCATCGCCATAGAGCATCCGCGTGTTGTCCTTGAAGAACAGCGGGTTCTCGATTCCGGAATAGCCGGTCCCCTGCCCGCGCTTGGACACGATGACATTCTTGGCCTTCCAGCATTCCAGAACCGGCATGCCCGCGATGGGGCTGTTTGGATCGTCCTGTGCCGCGGGGTTCACGATGTCGTTTGACCCGATCACGATGGCCACGTCCGTCGAGGGGAAATCCTCGTTGATCTCGTCCATCTCCATCACGATGTCATAGGGCACCTTGGCTTCGGCCAGCAGCACGTTCATGTGGCCGGGCAGACGCCCCGCAACGGGGTGGATCGCAAAGCGCACGTTCTTGCCTTTGGCGCGCAGTTTCTTGACCAGTTCGCTGACCGCCTGCTGCGCCTGTGCCACCGCCATGCCATAGCCGGGGATGATGATCACACTGTCCGCTTCGTTCAGCAGGGTCGCGACACCGTCGACTTCGATCGCAACCTGTTCGCCCTCGACCTCCATCTGCGGGCCCGAGGTGCCGCCGAAGCCGCCAAGGATCACGCTGATGAAGGACCGGTTCATCGCCTTGCACATGATATAGGACAGGATCGCCCCCGAAGAGCCCACCAGCGCACCGACCACGATCAGCAGATCGTTGCCAAGGCTGAAACCGATCGCCGCTGCCGCCCAGCCGGAATAGCTGTTGAGCATCGACACGACCACGGGCATGTCCGCGCCGCCGATCCCCATGATCAGGTGGTACCCGATAAAGAGCGCCGCCAGCGTCATGATGAACAGCGGGAAGAATCCGCCCGAGTTGAAGTACCAGATCAGGCAGAAGAACGACAGGATCGCAGCACCTGCATTCAGCATGTGACCGCCCGGCAGCTTGGTCGCCGACGAACCGACACGGCCCGAAAGCTTGCCATAGGCGATGACGGAGCCGGTAAAGGTGACCGCACCGATGAAGACGCCCAGGAACAGCTCAACCCGCAGGATGTTGATCTCGACCGCCGTTTTCTTCGCGATCAGGGCCGCGAACGTCCCCAGTTCATAAGGATCGCCGCCGCCGGCAAGATAGTCCGCCACGCGCCCGATCTCGAAATGCGCGATCAGACCGACGAACACCGCTGCCAGACCCACAAGACTGTGCATCGCGGCGACAAGCTCGGGCATCTGCGTCATCTGCACCTTGGTGGCCAGTTGATAGCCGATGGCACCGCCCCCCGCGATCAGGATCAGCGACAAGAGCCAGAACCCCGAACCAGGACCGATCAGGGTCGCCGCAACGGCCAGCGCCATGCCGACGATCCCGTACCACACCGCGCGTTTCGCACTTTCCTGCCCGCTCAGACCGCCGAGCGACAGGATAAAGAGAATAGCCGCGACCACATAGGCCGCTGTTGTGAAACCAAATTCCATGAACCCTGCTCCTTTACGATTTCTGGAACATGGCAAGCATGCGCCGTGTCACGAGAAAACCACCGAAAATGTTGATCCCGCACATGAACACCGACAGCGCGGCCAGAATGACCACCAGCGCCGATCCGGACCCGATCTGCATGATCGCCCCCAGAATGATGATCGACGAAATGGCGTTTGTGATGGCCATCAGCGGCGTGTGCAGGCTGTGCGCCACGCCCCAGATCACCTGGAAGCCGACAAAGACCGCCAACACGAACACGATGAAGTGCTGCATGAAGCTTGCCGGGGCCACCAGACCCACGGCCAGCAGCAGCGCGCCGCCGATTGCCAGCAGACTCACCTGATTGCGCGTCTGTGTCTTGAAAGCGGCAATTTCCTTCGCGCGCTTTTCTTCCGGCGTCAGTTCTTTGGCCTTTTCCTTTTTCGGCGCGGCTGCGATGGCTGCAACCTTGGGCTTTGGCGGCGGGAAGGTCACTTCCTTGCCATGCGCAATCGTTGCCCCGCGGATCACGTCGTCATCCATGTTGTGATTGATCACGCCGTCTTTTTCCGGCGTCAGATCCGTCAACAGGTGGCGGATGTTGGTCGCATAAAGCGTCGAGGCCTGGGTCGCCATCCGGCTGGGAAAATCGGTATAACCGATGATGGTCACGCCGTTGTCGGTGACGATCTTTTCATCCGCCACGGTCTGCTTGCAGTTGCCGCCCTTCTCCGCAGCAAGGTCGATGATCACCGACCCCGGCTTCATCGCCGCGACCATGTCTTCGGTCCAAAGCTCCGGCGCTTCGCGGTTAGGGATCAGCGCTGTGGTGATGACGATGTCGACCTCTGGGGCCAGCTCGCGGAATTTCGCAAGCTGTGCTTCGCGGAATTCAGGCGAGGAGACAGAGGCATAGCCGCCAGACGCGGACCCATCCTGCTGTTCTTCCTCGAAATCGAGATAGACGAATTCGGCACCCATGCTCTCGACCTGCTCGGCCACTTCGGGGCGCACGTCAAAGGCCAGCGTGATGGCACCAAGGCTTGTCGATGTCCCGATCGCAGCCAGACCGGCCACACCGGCACCCACGACCAGAACCTTCGCGGGCGGCACCTTGCCTGCCGCCGTGATCTGGCCGGTAAAGAAGCGACCAAAGTTATTGCCCGCCTCGATCACCGCGCGGTAGCCTGCGATATTCGCCATCGAAGACAGCGCATCCATCTTTTGGGCGCGGCTGATGCGCGGGATCATCTCCATCGCGACGACAGTGGCACCCTTCTTGGCGGCCGCCTGCATCTTGGCTTCGTCCGCCACAGGGCTGAAGAACGAGATCAGGGTCTGGCCGTCACTCAGCTTTTTCATTTCGGTTTCGTCGGGGACGCGCACCTTGGCCAAAACATCGGCAGCTTTCCAAAGTGCGGCGGCGGTCTTGACGACCTCGACACCGGCTTCCTTGTATTTCTCATCCGCAAATCCGGCGGCGTCACCGGCACCGCTTTCGATCAGACATTCATGACCCAGCTTTTGCAGCTGTTGCGCAGACTCGGGGGTCATCGCAACACGATGTTCCCCCGCAAATGTTTCTTTTGGCGTCCCGATCTTCAATCCAGAATCCCCCGATTTATCCAGTCACAGCCACCGTGGCGCAACATTATTACTCCGAGCAGTATCGCTTGGGTTTCTATAGTACAAGACACGCGCCCGGATAGAAGGCGCATTCGGCACCTAGATAGCGATAACAGCAAGGATTTTCGCCACGCGACGTTGCGTGAGACGGGACGAGCCCTTGCACCTGCCCGCCCCTGCCCCCAGCATGAGCCCGAAATGAGGGAGGACACCATGGAACTACAGGGTAAACACGCATTGATCACGGGCGGCGGCACCGGCATCGGTCTGGCCATCGCGCAGGATTTGGCGGCAAAAGGCGCACATGTGACGATCACCGGCCGCCGTCAGGACGTATTGGACGAGGTTGCTGGCGACACCATTACCGGCATGGCCATGGATGTGCGCGACGAAGACGACGTGGTTGCCAAGATCGCTGCCGCTGTCGCCCAGAACGGTCCGATCCAGATCTGCATTCCCAATGCAGGCATCGCCGAGGGAAAGTCGGTGCACAAGACCGACATGACATTCTGGCGCAACATGATGGCGACCAACCTAGACGGCGCGTTCCTGACCATCCGCGAATCGCTTAAATCCATGCGCGAAACCGACTGGGGCCGTGTGATTGCGATCTCCTCGATGGCCGGTTTGCGCGGTCTGCCGGGGGCCGCGGCTTACTCTGCATCCAAACATGGCATGATCGGCCTGATCCGGTCTCTGGCCGAGGATTACATGGGCAAACCCTATACCTTCAATGCGATTTGCCCCGGCTATGTCGATACGCCGATCGTGACGCGCAACACGGCGTCGATCTCCGAACGCGCAGGGATTTCAGAAGAACAGGCCCGCGCGGTGATGATCAATTCCAACCCCCACAAACGCCTGATCGACGTGTCCGAAGTCTCTGCCGCCGCCGCGTGGCTGGTCGGGCCCGGATCGCAAAGCATCAACGGCCAGTGCATCCAGGTCACAGGCGGCAACATGTAGCGTGGCTTAACCGGCAATTAACCATGGCGCGGCTAAGGTCGCGGCATGGTTGCCCAAAGGGGGGATGCGCGATGACAGTGCTGTTCAAAAGCCGCCGCAAGCGTGTCCGTGACAGAACGTCCGGTGATCCCAAGGTCGCTTTGACCCCACCCAAACCCACCTCTAAATGCTGTGGCTTTTTGTGGCGCTCGCGACGGGCTTCTGATCGCCCGCCCCCGCGCCATCACTTTGATTTCAGCAGATCAGGCTGATTTCAACAGACCGTGCCGCTTGCCTTGTGCCCAGTCCCGCACAGCGGCACCAAAGCCTTCGAACAAGGGCCGCGATACAGGGTCATTCGCCGCGTCCCACTCCGGATGCCATTGAACCGCCAACGTAAATCCTTGCGCATCGCGAACGTAAATCGCCTCGGGCGTGCCATCATCGGCGTAGCCGTCGATCACAATGCGCGCGCCGGGGGTCTTGATCCCCTGTCCGTGCAGCGTGTTGGTGCGGACCTTGGGCGCGCCAAGCACATCATGGAAAACGCCGCCCGTCGTAAACGTCACATCATGACGCAGCTCGAATTTCTCTTCGATGGTACCGTCGGGGGGCATGCGGTGGTTCATCCGGCCGGGCAGATCGCGGATCTCGGGGTAAAGCGTGCCGCCCATCGCGACGTTGACCTCCTGAAATCCGCGGCACACACCAAAGAAAGGCTGCCCCCGCTCAACGCAGGCGCGCACCAGCCCCAAGGCAATCGCATCCCGCGCCCGGTCAAAGGTACCATGCGCCTCGGTCTCCAGCTCACCATATTCTTCTGGGTGCACGTTGGGCCGCCCGCCGGTCAGCAGAAAACCGTCGCAAGCCTCCAGCAGTTCTTCGACCGACACCAACGTCGGGTCGGAGGGGATGATCAGCGGCAGACACTCCGAGACCTGCGCCACCGCCATGGTGTTCATCGTACCGGCGGCATGGATCGGATACTGGTCGTTCATCAGACCGCTGTTTCCGATAATACCAACGACGGGACGTGACATGACAAACCTCTTTTCAGGGTAAAGCCTGATGTTAGCTTGTCCTCAATCCGACCTCAACACCCGTCTAAAGCGCGCCTCATGCTTCTGCAGTCAGGCCTGCGGCCTCGATTCCGGCCAATGCGGCCTCTACATCATTGTCTGACGTGTCTCCGGTCACCCCGACCGCACCGATCACGTCCCCCTGATCATCCCGCAGCAACAGGCCGCCCGGCACAGGAATGACAGCGCCGCCATAAACACCGTTCACAGCCGCCATGAAATAAGCCTGCGCTTCGGCACGTGCCATTTGCGCGCGCCCCGCCATGCCCAGCATCACTGATCCATAGGCCTTGCCATGCGCAATCGCAAAGCGCCCGGGCGCGGCACCATCCTCGCGCTCGAACGCCTGCACATGCCCGCCTGCATCCAGAACGATGACCGACAGGGGTTTCAGCCCCATATCCCGACCCTTTTTCAGGATCCCGGCGATCACGACCCGCGCTTGCTCCAGTGAAACTGTCATCTTTTAACCCTCTTCATTTTGCCAGATAAACTCCGGGGAGCGCGAGGGGCTGGCCCCTCGCTTCCGCCGTTTCAGCCTTGCGCCGCCTTCAGCTCAAGCCGCCGCGCATGCAAAACCGGCTCGGTGTAGCCCGACGGTTGCACGCGCCCTTTCAGCACCAGATCACGGGCCGCCTGAAAGGCGATGCCATCGTAACCCGGGGCCATCGGCTGATAGGCAGGGTCGTCTTTATTCTGACGGTCCACAACTTCTGCCATTTTTTTAAGCGCTGCCGTCACCTGATCTTCGGAAATCACGCCATGATGCAGCCAGTTCGCAAGGGCCTGCGCGGAAATCCGGCATGTCGCGCGGTCTTCCATCAGGCCCACGTCGTGAATGTCGGGCACTTTGGAGCATCCGACCCCCTGATCGACCCACCGCACAACATAGCCAAGGATGCCTTGCGCGTTGTTCTCGATCTCCTGCGTGATCTCGTCCTCCGACAGGTTGCGCCCCGCCAGGACCGGAATGCGTAGCAGATCTTCCAGCGTGCCGCGCGGACCCGCTTCCTTGATCTCCTCCTGCCGTGCGAGGACATCAACCTGATGGTAGTGCATCGCGTGCAAGGTTGCGGCCGTCGGGGATGGCACCCAGGCGCAATTCGCCCCGGCCTGCGGGTGGCCGATCTTGGCCTCCAGCATTGCTTCCATCCGGTCGGGCATGGCCCACATGCCCTTGCCGATCTGTGCGCGGCCCTGCAACCCGCAAGCAAGCCCGATATCGACGTTGCGATCCTCGTAGGCCTTGATCCAGGCGGCGTTCTTCATCTCGCCTTTGGGCACCATCGGCCCCGCTTCCATGGAGGTGTGGATCTCATCGCCGGTCCGGTCCAGAAAACCGGTGTTGATGAAGGCCACCCGCGATTTCGCCGCGCGGATACATTCGGCAAGGTTGGCAGACGTGCGCCGCTCTTCGTCCATGATCCCCAGCTTGACGGTGTTGGCATCAAGCTGCAGCACTTTTTCGACCCGTGTGAAGATCTCGTCGGCAAAGGCGACTTCGTCGGGCCCGTGCATCTTGGGTTTGACCACATAGACCGACCCGGTCACCGAATTGCGCTTGCCGTGGTCTTTCTTGAGGTCATGGATGGCAATCAATGTGGTGATCATCGCGTCCATCAGCCCTTCGCCGACTTCATTGCCGTCGCGGTCCAGAATTGCGGGATTTGTCATCAGGTGGCCGACGTTGCGGATCAGCATCAGGGAGCGACCCTTGACCGTGATCGTACCGCCTTCAGGCGAGATATATTCGCGGTCCCCCTGCATCTTGCGCGTTACTGTCTCGCCCCCTTTTTCAAAGGTTTCAGACAGATCGCCCTTCATCAGTCCAAGCCAGTTTGCGTAAGCTCCGACCTTGTCTTGCGCATCGACGGCGGCGACACTGTCCTCGCAATCCATGATCGTGGACATGGCGGATTCCAGCAGCACGTCAGCGACATGCGCGTCATCGGTCTTGCCGATGGGATGATCTGCGTCGATCTGGATCTCGATATGCAGGCCGTTATGTTTCAGCAAGATCGCCGTCGGCGCATCCGGTTTGCCCAGATAGCCGGCGAACTGCGCAGGATCGGACAGCTTCATGCCGTGTTTGACGGTCGGTGTCTGTTGCGCCGAGGGTGCATCGCTTTGGGTCATGGCCGCGCCGCGCCAGTCTTCGCCGTTCAGCACCAGCCCTTCGAGGGCCCCATCCGCGATCCGGTAGCCAATCAATTGCGCATGGCTGCCCGAGATCAGCGGAACAGCTTCGTCCAGAAATGCCTTGGCCCGCGCCACAACCCTGGCACCACGCTCCGCATCATACCCCTTGCCGCTCGGCAGATCGCCCAGCGCGTCGGTCCCGTAAAACGCATCATAAAGGCTGCCCCACCGCGCGTTGGCAGCGTTCAGCGCAAACCGTGCGTTGGTGATCGGCACCACGAGTTGCGGGCCCGGCACATGTGCGATCTCGGGGTCCACACCGTCGGTATCAATTTCAAAGGCATCGCCTTCCGAGACCAGATAGCCGATTTCGCGCAAGAAAGCGGCGTAGCTTTCGGCATCGTGATCCTGCCCCTGACGTTCCTTGTGCCATTGATCGATCTTGCTCTGCATATCTTCACGGATGTTCAGCAATTCCCGGTTTCGGGGACCAAGGTCATGTACCAGATCGGAAAAACCCCGCCAGAACCCATCCACGTCCAACGCCGTTCCGGGCAAGGCTTCATGTTCAATGAAATCGACCAGTTCCTGGGCGACCTGAAGGCCATTCTTATCCATTCTGACGGTCATCTACGGCTCCTTTGCATATCATTCACGAGGTTTGGTCAGAGGCTTAAAAGGAAAAACTGCAGCGGGCAAGAAAAATTGGTAAGTTAATTTTACCAATAATGGCACAAAATTATCGTATCATCACGCTTTGCGCCCCTCGGCGCGGCAACGGTCTGAGCAATAGCGCACTGCCTCCCAATCCTTGGCCCATTTCTTGCGCCACGTGAAAGGTCGGGCGCATGCCGCGCATATCTTTGTCGGCAACTCGGATTTCTTGCGCATCTTTGGCATCGGCAGGGTCCATAAGGCAAAAGGCAGGTGCTGTTTCCAGAACCTGCCTTACCGCGCGTCATAATTACAGTCTAATCAGTTGCTCTCGTTGGTACCCGGCTCAACGGGGTCAACAGGTGCTACTGTGGATGTCTCGGCAGCGCTTGGGTCGGTGTTCACCACGTCAGCTGCGTCGTCATCGCGCGCATTTCCAAGGACGAAAAACGCCAGCAGAACCATCATCAGAGCGCCGAAAATCATGGCCCCTTTGATCCCCAGCAAAGCCGGTTTGTGGCGTTCTTCTTGCTTTTCGGTATTTGTGTCGGGTGCGGACATGGGATGCTCCTTGTCGGTTCAATGGTCGACATGCCTTGTGAGAGGCTGCTTGGAGGATTAACTTCACCGAGGGACACACGGTTCCGAAACCAAAGGAAAAAACATGCGCGACGCTGCCCCTCAAACGATTTATCTGGCCGATTACACAGCTTTTGGTTTCATCATCGACAGTGTGTCCCTGCAATTCGATCTTGATCCACACAAGACCCGCGTCAAAAGCCGCATCGCGTTTCGCCCCAACCCTGATGCTACCGACAGCACTTTCTTTCTGCACGGCGAGAACCTTACGCTGGTCAGCGCAGCGATCGACGGGGCACCGGTGACACCTGACCTGACCGACCGGGGGCTTACCTGTTCTGTCCCCGATGCCCCCTTCATCTGGGAGGCCGAGGTCGAGATTGACCCGATGGGCAACACAGCGCTCGAGGGGCTCTATATGTCGAACGGCATGTATTGCACCCAATGCGAGGCCGAAGGCTTTCGCAAGATCACCTATTACCCCGACCGCCCCGATGTCATGGCGGTTTTCACGGTGCGCATAAACGGGCCGCATCCTGTTTTGCTGTCCAACGGCAACCCGGTTACCACGGGCGAACACCATGCCGAATGGCATGATCCCTGGCCCAAACCCGCCTATCTGTTCGCGCTCGTCGCGGGCGAACTGGTGGCCCATTCCGACCAATTCACCACCAAATCGGGCCGTGATGTCGCGCTGAACCTCTATGTCCGTCCCGGTGACGAAGGCAAATGCGCCTTTGGCATGCAAGCACTCAAGGACAGCATGAAGTGGGACGAAGAGGTCTATGGCCGCGAATACGATCTCGATCTGTTCAACATCGTGGCGGTGGATGACTTCAACATGGGCGCGATGGAGAACAAGGGGCTGAACGTCTTCAACTCCTCCGCCGTGCTGGCCAGCCCCGAAACCTCTACCGACATGAACTTTGAGCGGATCGAGGCGATTATCGCGCATGAGTATTTCCACAACTGGACCGGCAACCGGATCACCTGCCGCGATTGGTTCCAGCTTTGCCTCAAGGAAGGGCTGACGGTTTTCCGCGACAGCCAGTTCACCTCCGACATGCGCTCTGCCCCCGTCAAGCGCATCGGCGATGTGATCGAGCTGCGCGCGCGCCAGTTCCCCGAAGATCAGGGACCGCTGGCCCACCCGGTGCGCCCCGAAAGCTTTCAGGAAATCAACAACTTCTATACCGCCACCGTCTACGAAAAAGGGGCCGAGGTGATCGGCATGCTGAAGCTGCTGGTGGGCGATGCCGCCTATGCCGACGCGCTGGACCTCTATTTTCAGCGGCATGACGGGCAGGCCTGCACGATCGAGGACTGGCTGCGCGTGTTCGAGGATACGACCGGCCGCGATCTTGCGCAGTTCAAACGCTGGTATGCGCAGGCCGGCACCCCCCATCTGTCGATGACCGAAGATTGGGACCACGGAAAGCTGACGCTGCACTTCAAGCAGCACACGCCCCCCAGCACCGCAACGCCCGATCCGCAGCCATACCTGCTGCCCATAGCCGTGGGTCTGATCGATCAGGATGGCGACGAGGTCGAACCGACCGTCGTGCTCGAGATGACCGAGGCCGAGCAAAGCTTTGTCTTCGACAACCTTGGCACGCGGCCCATCGCGTCGGTCTTGCGCGGCTTTTCTGCTCCCGTTGTTCTGACCCAGGATCTGAGCGATGCCGACCGCGCCCATCTGCTGGCCCATGACACCGATCCTTTCAACCGGTGGGAACAGGGCCGCATTCTTGCGCGTCGCTCGCTGATGGCAATGATCCTTGGCGGCAAATCACCTGCCAAGGACTGGCTCAAGGGGATCCGCGCGGTGATCAGCGACGAACATCTTGACCCCGCGTACCGCGCCTTGATGCTGAGCCTGCCCTCGCAATCGGAGCTGGCGCGCGCGCTGGCCGAAGAGGGCCACACCCCCGATCCCGACATCATCTATGCCGCGGTCGAAGCGACCCGTGCGGCAATGGCGAAATCCTACGCCAACCTGCTGCCAACGCTTTACCGCCGCCATAGCGTTCGCGAGGATTACGCGCCGAACGCCCTACAATCCGGCAAACGCGCGCTCAGCAACGCGGCGCTGTCCTTGCTTACGCGCATCGACGATGCCGCCGCCGCGCAAAAGCAGTATGACACCGCAGACAACATGACCCAGCAGCTTGCTGCCCTCGCCAACCTCATCCGCGCCGGCAAAGGCAGCACAGCGCTTCAGGCGTTCCAGACGCAATGGAAAGACGACCGGCTGGTAATGGACAAGTGGTTCGGTCTCCAAGTCATGGAGGCGGACCCCGAAGAGGCTCACGAGGTTGTCACGACACTGACCAAACATGCCGATTTCAACTGGAAGAACCCAAATCGGTTCCGCGCAGTGCTGGGGGCTTTCGCCGCACACCACGCGGGCTTTCACCACGCATCCGGTGCGGGCTACCGGTTGCTGGCGGACTGGCTGATCACACTGGACCCAGTGAACCCGCAGACCACCGCGCGGATGTGTTCCGCCTTCCAGACGTGGAAGCGTTATGATGACAGCCGTCAGGCCCTGATCATGGCCGAACTTGACCGGATACTGGCGCAACCGGACCTGTCGCGTGATACAACCGAAATGCTGACCCGCATCCGGGGGGCGTGACGCCCTTGTCGTGCGGTAGCCTTTTGCGCTGATGCAAGAGCCCTTCTGCTTCCAGCGTCGGCACCGCAGTCCTGGGAGTTTTCTGGTGCTGTGCGGGGTTTGGGCGGCTTTGGGGGCGGCGTGGTTATTTCTCGACGCCGCCCCGCTTTTGCTGGTTCTCGTCGGTGCCGCGACACTGCCGCTGCTTTGGGATCTGGTCAGGAACCCGCCAGCCGGTCTGGCCCTTGATGACAAGACCTTGAGCTGGCGCAGCGGCCGCCACACTGCTGAAATCGCCTTGGCCGAAATCGCGCAAGTCCGGCTTGATACCAGACTGGATTTTTCCGTGCGGGTCACACTGCGCCTGAACAGCGGGCGCAAGATCCGCATCCCGTTCGAGGCGACGCCGCCCCACCGCGCCTTTGAAGCGGCTTTGAGTGCACGCGGTCTCAAGACGGAGCGGCAGCATTTCAGTCTCAGGCAGTGAGCCCCTGTTTCTCTGGCTCTTGAGTATCCTCACCTAAGGTATTCGCCCCCTGCGCCCCAAGACCGCCCGTCGATATGATCCCTCAGGGCCGTGGCTTGGGCCGGGTCGCGTCCAAAGGTTTGCAATAGGCCTGCCGCTTGAGCCAGTTCGCCATATCCGCACGTTTCGGCCCCGAACGCAGTGGCCCCCAATCGGCGGCGACACCGCGCCCTCCCGGACCATAGATCACGCCGTCCCGCGGCACAGTTTTCGCCATGATGCGCACTGCACAGCTCAGGTTGGCCCCCCCGCTTTTCAGCGCCTCGCCGGTACCGACGTTGCAGTTATAATTCCGCGCCGTTGCGGGCAGGATCTGCAAAAGACCGTACCACTGCCCCCCGCCGCCCACCGCTTGGGCTTTGTAAGTGCTTTCATGCTTGGAGAGAGCAGACAAAAAGCCGACCCAGAACGCGCGCCGCTGCCGGTCGGGCGCGGTGGCATAGGCGGGGCACCAGTCGTCGATGTCGGCAGGCACCATTTCAACCAAAGGCTTGCCATGTGTTTTCAATGCCGACAGCGCCACACGGGTCCATAGCGCATGGTTCTGTTTGTGTTGAAACCGGGTACGCGGCAGATTGGCGGGTCGGGCGGGCGGAGAAACAGTGTAGACGGTCAGGGGCGCTGCCGTTGCAAGGGGCGGCTGGTCAGAGCGTCCGTCTGGCATGGCCGGGCGCGGCTCCACCGGTGGGGGCGCGTCGGATACAGGCGTCATCACCCGGTCGGGGCGTGCCTGTGGCCGGGTGACATCGACAGTGGATGAAACCGCAATGGTCGCGATGCCCGCAAGCGCGCAGCCCAGCAAAAGCCCCTTCATCTGTCTCCCTCCTGCGTGGGGCACCCTGTCATCCAATCCGATCCCGTCAGCCTTATCGTTTCTGTTACGGACATAGTGCCAAGGTTCCGCCCCAGTGCCGCATCTTTCGGCTGCAAAATGATCTTATCGCAACCATGCCGCCGCCACGATCATGACAGATTGCACCGCCATCCTTGTCCTCAACATACGAGTTTTAACGATGACTGGACAAACGATGCTGCAGATCAAGAAGTTTTTCAAACGCAAAGACGCGTCGCTTTCTGCGAACGGCCCCTGCACAGCCCCCCCGACCTTGTCCGAACTGCAATCAAAGATCGAAGCCGCAAAGCGCCAGACGCGTCTGCCCCGCCGCCTGTCCATCGAAAACCTGCAAGAGCTTCTCAGCATCGAATGTCCTGATCCGACCGCCGAAGATCGCATGCGCGATGATCACCAACAGCTGGGTCAGAAACTGGTCCGTCAGGAAAACTGGGCCGATCTGGCCAAGGTGATCCGCAAGGCCGACACGGAGCGGACACTGACGCCGGGCGCGATGCCCATCGCGGAACTGATCGCCTATGGCGCACGCGCGGATGTCATCGTCGCGGCAGAGCATGCCATCAACGAGGCCGAAAGCACCACGCCCAAGGCAGCTTTGGACGGGATCGAGGATCTTGAGCGTATTCTTGAAGACCATCCCGACGACTATGTCATCGCGTCGATCGTGGCGCAGTCGCATATTGATATCGGTTGGGCATGGCGTGGCAACGGCTGGGACATCGAAGTGCCACAACGCAACCGGGATGCCTTTGCCTGCCATTTCGAGCGTGCAGGCGAAATCATTGCACCTTTCGCGAAGAAATATCCCGACAGTCCGTTGGTAGCCGCCACCTATTGCGCGCAGGTTGGCGGGCCGGCGGGCAAGAAGAACCGCGTGGCCGACAACTACGAACATCTTATCGATCTGAATCCCCTCAACCCGCGCCCGATGCGTGCCATGGGCAATCACCTGCTGCCGCGCTGGTTCGGCAGCTACGCCCAGCTTGAGCTTGAGGCCCGCCGTACCGCCGCCCGCACCGAGCATGTGTGGGGGGCCGGCGGCTACACATGGGTGCAGTTCGATGCCATTTCCTGCGATGATGAAGCCTGCGCGCATCTTGACCTGCCGTTCTTTATCGACGGGCTGCACGACATTCTGGATCGCAAGCCTGACCCCTACACTGCCAACCTGCTGGCCGCCTATTGCGCGAACACCATCGGCCAAAGCTTTAGCGGCAATGATCAGGCCGATCACGTGCGCGCGCAGATTGCCGACTGTACCGAGTGGATCGTGCGCGAGCATCTGACCGAATTGCACCCGATGATCTGGGCCCATGCCGCCCACGGGTTCGACAACAATCTCCGGATCCGGTCGCCGCACAAGTTTGCCGCATCGGGCCGCGAAGACGCGATGCGCGTCATGGCGAGCCTGTTCAAGACGGAAATTGCAGCGGGCCAGCGAATCGTCTTTACCGAAGACGGACCCCAAGCCTTTGCGGGCTGATCCATCGGGCGCGTGCTGCCTCGTCCGCGCCTGACCTTGCGCCGGTGCCACCTTCAACGGTGGGGCCGGCGCTTTGGGTTTGGGGCCCCCTGTTCCATCGCCCCTCTTGCAGCACCGCCGCCCCTGTCCTAAGACCACATATATTCCGAAAAGACGCCAAAGGTGCCCCGATGCTTGACCTGACCTATGAAACGCCCAAAGTCCGCACGATTGCAGGGGCCAACCATGATTGGGAACTGGTGATCGGGATGGAGGTGCACGCGCAGGTGCTATCGCAGGCCAAGCTCTTTTCAGCCGCCTCCACCAAATTCGGTGCCGAGCCCAACAGCAACGTGTCCTTTGTCGATGCTGCCATGCCCGGCATGCTGCCCACGATCAATGAATTCTGTGTCGAACAAGCGGTGCGCACGGGGCTTGGCCTCAAGGCGCAGATCAATCTGGAAAGCGCGTTCGACCGCAAGAACTACTTCTATCCCGATCTGCCGCAGGGCTACCAGATTTCCCAGCTTTACCATCCCATCGTGGGTGAAGGTGAAGTGCTGGTTGAAATGGGCGACGGCACGGCGCGGCTGGTCCGGGTCGAACGCATCCACCTTGAACAGGACGCGGGTAAATCCATTCACGACATGGATCCGAACATGTCCTTCGTGGACCTGAACCGCACGGGCGTCGCACTGATGGAAATCGTCAGCCGCCCCGACATCCGCGGCCCTGAAGAGGCTGCGGCCTACCTGACCAAGCTGCGCCAGATCCTGCGCTATCTTGGCACCTGCAACGGTGACATGCAGTCCGGCGCGATGCGGGCCGATGTAAACGTGTCGATCTGCCTGCCCGGTGCCTATGAGCGCTATCAGGAAACGCAGGATTTCAGCCATCTCGGCACACGCTGCGAGATCAAGAACATGAACTCCATGCGCTTTATCCAGCAAGCGATCGAGGTTGAGGCCAAGCGCCAGATCGCCATCGTCGAAGGCGGGGGCGAAGTGGTGCAGGAAACGCGCCTGTTCGATCCCGACAAGATGGAAACCCGGTCGATGCGCTCAAAGGAAGAAGCGCATGACTACCGCTATTTCCCCGACCCCGATCTGCTGCCGCTGGTGATCGAACAGGCGTGGGTCGATGACATTCTGGCCACCCTGCCAGAGCTGCCCGATGCCAAGAAGCTGCGGTTTATCAAGGATTTCGGCCTCAGCGACTATGATGCATCTGTCCTGACGGCTGATCTGGACAGCTCCAGCTATTTCGAGGCGACAGCACAGGG
>JAGXHB010000115.1 GCA_024636425.1 Roseobacter sp. | reverse complement strand
GCATAGAGATGCTCGAAACTCACCCCGTCCATATGTTCCAGCGACAACAACCGGCCAAGGATGAAATCAATCTCGTTTCTGTGCAGCCGCGAGATAATTTCAGGCACACCGGCCCAATGCAGATTCAGATCGATGTCGGGGGGGGCTGTCTTGAACGTCGCTGCGGCATCAACGGCCAGGGTGCGCGCGACATTGGGCAGCATCCCCACGGATACTCTTGGGCGGGGTGCGACACCGCTTGCGGCACGCGTGCCGGTTTCGATCTGCGCCACAGCAGTATCAAGATAGCGATACAGTGTTTGCCCTGCATCGGTCAGGACTAGCCCGCGCCCGGTTCGGGTAAAAAGCGGCTGGCCGATGATCTCCGCGATCTCGGCGAGCGACCGGGACAAGGCCGGTTGCGACGAATTCATCGTCGTGGTGGCTGCAGTGATCGACCCGGCCTTGGCGACGGCCAGAAAACAACGGATATGGCGCATGCGAAGACGGTTGAACTGCATTGGCTTCCTTTGTCGCGGAGGGTGGGGCGGGGCGCGCTGTACGCTTAATCCTTGTGCATCATAAACACGCTTATTCGATGGTCACACAGGCGTAAGGTGCCGCAGACCTTTGCTTTTTCTTCCCTCTGGTCCAGTCTGAGGTTTGAACAACACCGGCAGGCGCTTTCTTCATGGCAGAAAATTCCCCTTCGATCAGCCAAAAGATTTCGCGGCTTGCCCACGAGATCTATCCTGATCTGGATGCCAATGTGCTGGCATCACATATCCTGGATGCATTTTGGCCCGATGAACGCCCTCGGCGCAAGCGCGGTCGTCTGCCGGGGAACACCCTTTGGTCGGAACGTGACGCGCTGGTCATCACCTATGGCAATTCGATCATCGACGGTGCTCATAAGCCGCTGGACCTGCTGCATGATTTCTTGCTGCGCTACCTGAAGGGCGCGGTCAACGCTGTGCATATCCTTCCGTTTTTCCCTTATACCTCGGACGACGGTTTTGCCGTCAGCGATTTCAGGGCGGTCAACCCGCAACTTGGCGACTGGCCGGACATCAACCGGATCGGGGCCGATTTCACGCTGATGTCCGATCTGGTGCTCAACCATGTCTCAAGTCAGGGCAGTTGGTTCAACGCCTACAGACAGGGTCAGTCGCCCTACGACAAGTTCTTTTTCGAAGCGTCACCGGAGGACGATCTGACCATGGTCGTTCGCCCCCGCACCACACCGCTGCTGCAAATGATCGAGACGTTGAACGGCCCGCGGCATGTCTGGTGCACCTTCAGCCATGACCAGATTGATCTGGATTTTCGCAACCCGGAAGTGCTGCTGGAGTTCCTGCGGATCATTCGCCTCCATGTGGACAATGGCGTGCAAATCATCCGACTGGATGCCGTTGCGTTTCTTTGGAAGGTGGTGGGTAGCCCCTCAATCCATTTGCCGCAGACACATGCTGTTATCCGACTGATGCGACTGCTGTGTGATTACGCCACTGAAAAGATCATTCTGCTGACTGAAACCAACGTGCCAAAGGCCGAAAACCTGAGCTATTTCGGCAGGGGGGACGAGGCGCATGCAATCTATAACTTCCCGCTGCCCCCGCTGATCCTGCATGCGATGATGTCAGGGTCGGCCAGATACCTGCATAAATGGCAACGCGGTATGCCGCCAGCGCCGATGGGATGCGCCTATCTGAACTTTACCGCCAGCCACGATGGTATCGGGATGCGACCGGCCGAAGGTGTGTTGCCTGACACAGAAAAGGACAAGGTCATCGAAAGCGTCCGCAAGGCCGGCGGGTTGGTGTCGATGCGCGCGCTGCCTGATGGCGGGCAATCCCCCTACGAGCTGAACATCACCTTTTTCGAGGCGATGGGGCAGACGTTTCATGGCGCGGATGCATTCCATCTTGAGCGTTTCATCTGTTCGCAAACCATCGTCATGTCGCTGGAAGGGATCCCCGCTTTTTACATCCATTCGCTGCTGGCCACGCCCAATGACCACGCGCAGGTCGAACATCGGGGTATGAACCGCGCGATCAACCGGCACCGCTGGGATTATCCCACGTTGCAGGCATTGCTGGACGACCCCCAAACGATGCAGTCACAGGTGCTTGATGCGCTGACAGCGCGATTGAAGCTGCGCGGCAGGCAGCGGGCGTTCCATCCCAATGCGACGCAGTTCACGATCACGTCTCTTGATGAGCGGGTGTTCGGTGTCTGGCGGCAAAGTCTGCATCGGCATCAGTCAATCTTCGCGCTGCATAACGTCAGCGCCGACATCGTGACGGTGCCGACAAGTGCGCTGAACATGATCGAAGACGAAGACTGGATCGACTTGTTGTCCGACGAAGCGATCCCGGCAGAGGCTGAGACGATCACGCTGGCCCCCTATCAATGCCGGTGGATCAGCAACCGGCGCTAGACGTATTCGGCGTCGTCCGCTGCCGCCGCTGCGTTCAGGTCTGCAAGAAAGTCGGGGTCCGCGGAATGGACACGATTCCATGTCGGGATAAAGGGCGTCTCGTGCGGGTTTTCGAGGAAAAAGTTACCTGCGCGCATTATGTTCTCCGCGAAAAGCTCGATCGCTTGTTCTTCCTTGTGGCGGTCGATGGCGAGCCCGTTCATCACCGCGTCGGCGTGATAGGCTTCAAGCAGGTCAAGTGCGGTACGGTAATATGTCGCCTTGAGCGTGCGAAAGATGTTGCTGGTAAAGACGGTGCCATCAGCGGCCAGTTTGCGAAAGATCGCCTTGCAGATGTCGGTCGACATCCGGCTCAGGCCGGCGCTGGCGTCTTCGGGGGAAAGATCCTGATGCTTGTGGTCGTAGTTATCGCAAATCTCGACCTGACAGACGGCCTTGGGTGCCAGATTGCGCCATGCTTCGGACAAGACCCCGATCTCGAGGCCCCAGTCCGACGGGATCCGGAGGTCCGGCAGAATACCCGTCCGCATGGCAAACTCGCCGGATAGGGGATAGCGGAAGCTGCGTAGGAATACGATGTAATCCTTGTCGCCCACTACCTTTTTCAGTGCGATCAGCAAGGGGCTGACAAGCAGGCGCGTTACCCTGCCATTCAGTTTGTCGTCACCGACGCGGGCATAAAACCCCTTGGCCACCTGATAGGGAAAGTTCGGGTTCGCGACCGGATAGATCAGCCGGGCCAGCAATTCGTTGGTGTAGGTCAAGATATCGCAATCATGTAGGGCCATCACGGCGCTGTCCTGACATGACATAAGATAGCCAAGCGATGACCAGACGTTTTTGCCTTTACCCGGTTCGGAGGGGGCAAGTCCCAATTCATCGAGCCTCTTGCCAAGGTCCAGCATGCGGGGGCTATCGTTCCAGATGACGATATGCTTCTGGTTCAGTCCTTTAAAGAACTCTTTGGCGTGTCGAAACTGCGCCTCGTTCGCGCGGTCAAGGCCGATGATGATCCGGTGCAGATAGGTGACTTTGGACAGTTCGGCCAGAATGTTCGGCATCGCGTCCGTTTCAAGTTCGGAGTAGAGGCAGGGCAGGATCAGCGACATTTTGCGGTTCTGGGCAAATGTCTCAAGCTCATAAGTCATTTCATCTAGCGGGCGCGCCCGCAGATTATGCAGGGTGGCAATATTGCCGTTCTGATGAAAGTCGGACATGAAATGCTCCTAAGCGAGTTTCAGAGTCTGAAGCAGACCCAGAATAGCGATATTCCAGCCCTCGGGGCCAGCGTCGGTTGTGCGGGTGATACGGCCTGCGGCCTCGGATGCGAGGGGACGCAGCGGCGCGCGATGGGGGTTGGCAATGATCACGCCATGATCTGCAGCCTCCAGCATTTCGATGTCATTGGGGGCGTCGCCCAAGGCGATGGTATGCGTCGGCCTGTAGTGCGCAATCAGACTGGCCATCTGATCGGCCTTGGACTTGCCAAAGGACAAGGTCAGAAAACGTCCACCTTCGCGGGCGGAAATCCCTTCCTTTGCAAGTTGCGTCAGAAATCTTTGACGTTGGCTATCGGTGCCCGTCCATTCGCCGGGCTCGGAATAGGCGCGGTCCTTGGCGAGGGAAGCGGATTGATGAGGCAGGCCGGTGGCGACGGCGACATCGTCAACGGTCATGTCGCCAAATCCGCGAAAATGCTGGCGCAGATCCTTTGGCAGGCGGTCTAGCTTCTCGCGCAGGCGGTGATACTGCGTCTGATCCTGCGCCGCGCTGTCGCCCGCAGGCAGCAGACCAGCCCCGTTTTCGACAATGGCGGGCCAGTCGTCCCAGCCAAGTGCTTGTCGTATCACGGCAATTTCGGGCGCTGTCTTGCTGCTGGCCATGATCAATCCGGCACCGCAGGCTTTCAGCTGTGCAAGGGCAGGGGCCGCCGGTGCTGCGCTATAGGAGTGATGGTCGATCAGCGTGCCATCGAGATCGGAAAACACCAACAGGGAAAGACCAGACACTGACATACCCGAAATCTTGGCTGCTCGGTCAGTCAGTTACAACAGCGAAGCGCCAATATTTCAGGCAGCGCGAAGGGTTTGCCCAAATCCACGGCGTTTTCGCGTGCTGATGCGGGCCCATGTCAGCGCGAGGTTCTCGCTTGCGCGCAGCAGAGCCTCCGACGGGGCCTTGATCGTAGCTTTGGATTTCAGGGCCACCTTGCGCGTAAGGAATGGGCGCGCGGTCAGGCCATACGCCGTCTGGACCTGATCGCGGGTCACATCCCCAAGCTCGAGCGAAGGCATCACCCTTGCAAAAGCCGCACGGTCGTGCGGTTTCATCGCCTTAAGCGCCATCGGACCGGGGTAGAAGCTTTCCGAAGGGACGTTTTCGGCAAAGATGACCTGATGGTTTTCAAACATCAAATGGACATAGGTGACATTTCTCTTGCCGGTGGCGATGCGGATGCCTTTCTGAGACGCGGCAAGATGCTTGGCGCGGATAAAGCTGTCACCATTCTTGCCCATCAGAAGCCCATGCTGCTGCGAGACAAGGAGATCGCGTTCCGCGCCGAACACGCCGCGCCGGATCATGACGGGATGCAGATGAGGCATCGCCGCAAGCTGCTTGTGGTCATAGCTGCGACGGTTGATCCAACGTATCCGCTGCGGTCCGTTGTCCATCGTGGTGACCAGATCACCCACAGACAGATCCTGCACCAGAACATCGCCGCGCGGTGTCCGGATCACAGTGTCTTCGCAGAAACAAATGACGCCTGTGTTGTCATAACTGAAATCCGTGCGATCCAGCGGGCCGTCAAAACTGATGGATCCGCCCGCAAATTGCAGTTTTTCACTGTAGTCTTCAGTTGCGAAAGCAGACTGGTCCAGCACGCCATTGTCGTCAAAGTCGGCGCGCAGATCTGCGATGCTGCCGTAATACCCGCTCAAGTCGAGAAAATCGTTGTTGCTGGTGATGTTATCGTCAATCTGGCCGGTGTTGCCAGCATTGAAGTCCGTGATCCGATCGTTGCCGCCCGAGTAGATAAAAGTGTCGTTGCCCGCGCCACCGGTCAGGGTATCGTTGCCGGTGCCCCCATCCAGCGTGTCATTGCCATCGCCACCTGAAACGACGTCGTTGCCGCCTCCGGCGCTGATCACGTCATCACCGCCGCCGCCGGACAAAATGTTCTCAAAGTCGCCGAACGCGGTGATCACGTTTGCGCCGCTGTCACCGACCACTGTCGCGGCAATGTTGTCCAGTTCGACGTTTTCGAAGTTCAGCAGCGCACCACGGCTGTCGCCGAAAAACTCAAGCTGGCTGTTCTCGAGGTTGATGGTGTTGAGGTCAAGAAAGCCACCCGCCACGTAGGTGTCGATGCCCGCACCGCCGTCGATGACGGACCCCGCTTCGCTAGAATTTGACGCGTCATCGCGGATGACACGGTCGTCGCCGGCACCCGCATTGATGCCATAGACGCCTTGCCCGACCGAAATCGTATCGTTGCCCGCCCCGGTATCAAGGCTCACGCCGCCCACGGTCGCGTCGACAATATCGTCAAAGCTGGTCAGAACGATGTTTTCGATCTGTGAGAAGTTGACTGAATTCGGACCGTTGGTGGCTGTTCCGCTTTCGACGGTACCGTAGCTTAGGTTGACAGCGCTTCCCAACGTGTTGAACCGGATGGAATCCAGATCCGTGCCACCTTCGCCGCCAGCGATAATGTCGCTGCCATAGCCTTCTGCAATGTTGAAGACGTCGGCACCGTCGCCGCCCATCATGGAATCGTTTCCTGTGTCACCGGCAATCGTATCGTTGCCCGCACCACCGCTGATGGTGTCGTTGCCGGACCCACCGCTCAGTGAATCGTTGCCCCCTTCGCCATGGATCGCGTCATTGCCTGCGCCGCCATCAATAGTGTCGTTACCATTGGCGCTAGTGTTGATTGGGGAAAGCTGCAGATCACCGATGCGGATGGCGTGCTGTGCGTCACCCGGACCGGGGTTGTTGTAGTCAATCTCGATCCGCGAGACTGGACCGGCGATTTCCACTTTGACAAAGCCTGTCATGGAATCGACGTCACCGGAACCGTCACCCGATGAGGTGGCTGTGTCCGTGGTTTGGTCTATCGCAATTGTCGATGTGTTGCCGGCCGTGAGCTCAACTGGAACAAGGTTGCCGTTCGCGTCGTAAGCACGGATTGTAACCTGATCGGTAAAGCCGGTGAAGCGGTCGAGGTCAAAGATCCCAAATGTGACCTTGCTGACTTCGCCCGACAGATCGGGGTTCAGCGACGAAAAGTTTATATTGACGGTCGCTGTGTTGATATCCTCACCGGGCGCACCCCCGAACAGCGAAAGGGAAGATGTATCGTTCAGCCCATTGTAGTTATACAGCGCCTCGTCGGTCTGCATCGTGATGGATTGAAAGTTCTGTTCCTGCGTAACGGTCATCGCGACCTGAATATCGCCTGACGCTGTGGTGCCCGTTATCCCGCCAGTTACAGATGCGTTATCGGCAACCCCCTGGTTCGCCCAGGAAAAAGTGGTTTGCGTGCCAATTGCAGCGTCGCCACGAATGAAATCATCGCCAGTTCCGCCGTTCAGAACGTCGTTGCCCGCACCGCCAAGAATAGTATCGTTGCCGCCTCCAGCGTTGACGGTATCATTACCACCTCCGCTGTTGATCGCGTTGGCATCCGCGTCGACACGGTCACCTTGCGCATCGACAAAGCCTACGTTCTCAGTATCGGCACCAGCCGTTCCATCGACCCAACCGTCGGGTTGAATGTAGTCCCCGTCGATCCGGCTGCCCGTCATGTTCGTATTGGTAGAGACCGCATTTCCAAAGGTAATTGTTTCGATGGGCCCGGCCTGAAGTGCCGCCTGATAGGGGTTGTTCGACGGAGCAGGAGCAAGATAGGTATTCCCGTTCGTATCCTGAAAGATGATCGCGGTCACTTCCTGGGCGGGCAAGCCGTTGGCGTAGTAGATTGTCGCTTCATAGGTCGCAATCGAATCAAATGTCTGATCCGCGCCCTCGTTGATCCTGAAGTCGTCCTGATCTCGGCCAAAGAAACGGGAGTTGTTTGTATCGTAGATACCGGGTGACAGGTTGCCATATCCGTTGGTCCCCGGCGTCAGATATTGCAGATTGTCATAGATCGGATTGGCCGCAGACCCAAACGTCTGGTTCTCGAGCACGAAAGCGTTCTCGGAGATGGCGTCGCCCTCATTGGGGTCAATGGTGGCAAAGTTCCCCAGGAAAAAGACGCCGAAACGATCAGCCATGGATCAACCCCTCCGCTGGGGCCGCACACGCGGGGGCAACGGGCGGAATTACTTTTGAAATCACTGAATATACCACAATCTTTTACCTGTACTCTGCCTCGCCGGTTCACCGGCGTTATACAAATGCTCTGTTTATCGCTGAAAGCTGACCCGAAGGGGGCCATCAGGACTTTCCAGACCAACATGACAGCCAAACAAGGCAAGAATTTGACGGGGAAACAAAAACATCGTGATGCTTATGTTTGTGCGGGAAAAGGCAACAGTCTGCGGCGTGGTATTTCGCGTATCTAGTGGACGTCCGGGATCAGCTTGAGTGATACGTCATTGTCGCGGGGAACGGTCTGCCGTTCGATCATGCGGTGCACATGGGGCGGGTTCGTCCCTTTGTGCAAGGCAAGCAGTCGTTCAGTGACGCCAGCGTCCGATGTCACGCGCCGTTCATGGTGGCGCAGATATTCCACCCATGTGGGGACGTGATAGCTTTCGGTCCAGATTTCCGGGTTTTCCAGATCGCGCATCAGCACCCATCGGCGCGCGCCGTCCCGGATGCGGATGCGCCTGCGTTCGACCATCAAGCTGAGGAATGTGGGCACGTCATCCTGTGCGATCTCGTAATCTACCATGACCATGATCGGCCCGCTGCGCGGTGTGAGGTCCAGTTTCAGGGACGGCGCGACAAACTTGTTCAGAGGGTTCAGATCAAGAGTGCCAAAGTTCTCCAACGGAAATTTGTGGCCTACAGCCGCGCCGATGAAAAGCGGGATGGCGGCGCATATCATCGCTTCGGTCAGTCCGCCACTTTCCGCGATTGCCCCCCAAAGCCATGCGCCGCCTGCCATGCCACCAAAGGCGGCGACCTGATAGATTGCCAAGGCGCGGCCCACCACCCAGCGAGGCGTCGAAAGCTGAACGGTCACGTTGAAGATCGAAAGCGCCAGTACCCACGCCGCACCACAAGGCAGCAGGATCAATCCGCTCAAGACAGTGCTGCGGCTCAGGCTGAGGGCGACGATGCCAAGGGCCATGGCAATAAAGGCACCGCGCACGATCCGTTCGTTCTGATACCGTGCCCGCAATTGCGCCGATAACGTTGCGCCACCGATGGCCCCCAGTCCGAAACACCCCAGCAAGATACCATAGGACAAGGCCGATCCGGCAAGTTGCGCACGCGCGACCACAGGCAACAATGCTAGAATTGAAACCGCACCCAGACCAAAAATGAACGCGCGGAACATCACCCGCAACAACACCGGGGACAACGCCACATACCGCAAGCCGGACGTGATCGCCGGACCAAAAGCCTCTCGCGGAAGCAGTTTTGCGACTTTTGGCTTGTCCCACCGGAGTAGCGCAAAGATGATGGCGATGTAGCTGAACGTGTTCGCCAGAAACGCGACCGCGACACCTGCGAAGGTGACGATCAGCCCCCCAATTGCCGGCCCAACGCTGCGCATCATGTTAAAGCCCATGCTGTTGAGCGTTACAGCAGCAGGAATATCCTCTTTCGGTACAATGTCGCCCATTGATGACTGCCACGACGGGTTGAACAACGCCTGACCCGACCCGATCAGGAAGGTGAACCCCAACAGCAACCATGGCGTCAGCAGCTGGTAGTACGCAAACACGCTGAGCAGCAGTGAAAGCAGCAACATCCAGGTCAATGCGGCCAGCATGATCTTGCGGCGGTCAAAGCTGTCAGCCAGCGCCCCCGAGGGCAGTGAAAAAAGCATGATGGGCAAGGTCGTCGATGCCTGTACCAATGCGACAAGGCTGCGGCTGTCCGACAGGCTGGTCATCATCCAGGCGGCTGCGACGGCTTGAATCAATCCGCCAAGGTTGGACACCAACGTCGCGAGCCACAAAGCCCGGAACGTCGGTTGGCGCAGAACGTCGAGGGCCGTCGCCTTTTTCTCCATACTCACCTTAACGCGCCCTATGACGCAGACCATGTACGGCTTGGTTATAATCTTTCGGACAGGTCAGCAACTGCGCGTCACTTATTGCAAATCGTCATGAAGCTGCAACAAACATCTGAAAGTCAGTGTCTTGCCTTACAGAGCTTGCTATCGTTAAGCTTGGTTAAAAAGTAGGCGAAATGAAAACTCTGGAGGATTCCCGATGATCTTGAAAAATACTTTGCGCGCGTCTGTTGCGGCCACAGTTCTGGCTGGTCCGGCTATGGCGCAAACTGAAATCGAATTCTGGCACGCCTTCACGGGTCGCTTGGGTGAGCTGGTCGATGCGCAGGTCGAGACGTTCAACGCCCAGCAATCTGACTACAAGGTGACAGCGACCCACAAGGGTAACTATTCGGAGGCGCTGAACGCAGGTATCGCGGCGTTCCGTGCGGGCGAACAGCCTGACATCCTGATGGTGTTCGAAGTCGGCACCGCCACGATGATGGCCGCCGAGGGCGCGGTAAAACCTGTTTACGAAGTCATGGAAGAGGCCGGTGCCGAGTTCGATTCCGATGAATACATCGGTTCGGTCAAAGGGTATTACACATCGAACGATGGCGAGATGCTGTCGTTGCCGTTCAACTCCTCCACGCCGGTCCTTTGGGTCAACCGCGACGCGCTTGAAGCGGCTGGCGTCGACCCGGACACGGACCTTTCGACATGGGAACAAGTTTCCGATGTCCTGACGCAGGTCAAGGACGCAGGCAGCAGCTGCCCGCTGACGACCGCGTGGCAAAGCTGGATCCATCTGGAAAACCTGTCTGCTTATCACAACGCGCCTTTCGCAACCCAAGCGAACGGCTTTGGCGGAACTGATACCGAACTCGTGTTCAACGACGCGCTTCAGGTGAAGCACATTGAGACGATGGGCGAATGGGCGCAGGACGGCAAATTCGTCTATGCGGGTCGTCGCAACGAAGGTGGTGCGAACTTCCGTGCCGGCGAATGTGCCCTTTTCACAGAAAGCTCGGCTGGCTACGCAGGCATCAAGTCCGAAGCGCAGTTCGAATTTGACGTGCGTCCGCTGCCCTACTGGTCCGATGTCGAGGGGGCACCGCAGAACACAATCATCGGCGGCGCGTCGCTTTGGGTGATGGAAGGTCAGGACGACGAGGAATACAAAGGCGTTGCAGAATTCCTGAACTTCCTTAGCTCGCCCGAAATCCAGGCCCAATGGCATCAGGACACAGGCTATCTGCCGATCACGCAGGCAGCGGCTGATCTGACCCGCGAACAGGGTTTCTACGAGGAAAACGTGGGTACCGATGTTGCGGTCAAGCAGATGACGGCGAATGAGCCGACCGAAAACTCCAAAGGTCTGCGTTTGGGCAACTTTGACCAGATCCGCACGATCATCGACGAGGAACTGGAAGCGGTTTGGGCCGGTGACAAGGAAGCGCAAGCGGCTTTGGACACGGCTGTAGAGCGTGGCAATGAATTGCTGCGCCGCTTCGAACAAGCCAACCGCTAAGCTATCAGGCGCGCCCCGGTTCTGCCGGGGCGCGCTGAATTTTTATGGAAAAGCGTGTCACGTTCAAAGGCCTTTGGCTGCCCTTGCTGCTGGTTCTGCCGCAGTTGGCGATCACGGCTGTCTTCTTTTTCTATCCGGCGGGGCAGGCGATCTGGCAGTCGCTCTACATTCCCGACCCGTTCGGTCTGTCGATGCAATTTGTCGGACTGGGCAACTTCGAATATCTGTTCGGAAATTCCTATTACCGCGCTTCATTTGTCACCACAGCGATCTTTTCCGTGTTGGTCACGGTCGTGTCGATGGGGATCGCGCTTTATCTTGCCGTGCTGGCGGATCGGCTGATCAAGGGATCGGGCGTGTATCGCACCTTGCTAATCTGGCCTTATGCCGTTGCCCCTGCGGTCGCGGGCGTTTTGTGGCTGTTCATGTTCAACACCCGTGTCGGGATCGTCACATGGTATCTGGGTGTGCTTGGCTATGACTGGAACCATGTGTTGAACGGCGAAGAGGCGATGGGACTTGTCGTTGTCGCATCAGCTTGGGGGCGGATCAGTTACAACTTCCTGTTTTTCCTTGCCGGGCTGCAGGCGATCCCCCGCAGCGTGATCGAAGCCGCCGCGATTGATGGTGCGCATTTCTGGACACGCTTTCGCACGATCGTTTTCCCGCTCTTGTCGCCGACCACGTTTTTCCTGCTGGTGGTCAATATTGTCTATGCTTTTTTCGAGACCTTCGGGGTGATCCACACGATCACATCCGGCGGCCCGCAGCAATCCACGACCATTCTGGTGTACAAGGTCTATAGCGATGGTTTTGTTGGGCAGGATCTGGGGTCGTCTGCCGCGCAGTCGGTAATCTTGCTGCTGATCGTCGGTGTGCTGACAATCGTGCAGTTCAAGTTCATCGAGCGGAGGGTGCACTATTGACCGCCCGTGATGCCCTTGCCGCCGAGGTGGCGCCGGTAAAGTCCGGTCGCACCCCCGCTGCCGAAGGAATGGTCGAACGGCGTGGCTTTGGCCTTGTGATGACCCATGTGGGGCTGATCATCGGGTTGCTGTTCATTTTCTTTCCGATCTGGCTGGCCTTTGTCGCGTCCACGGTGACGCAGCCTGAAATCGTCTCGCCGCCGATGCCGCTGCTGCCCGGTGATCAGTTCTTCGAGAATTATCGCAAGGCGCTGGTGGCCGGAGTCAACTCTCCAGTCGCGATGATGATGCTGAATTCATTGATCATGGCGCTTGGCATCTCGTTTGGTAAGATTGTGATCTCGCTGCTGTCGGCCTTTGCGATCGTCTATTTCCGGTTTCCGGGGCGCAGGTTTTTCTTTTGGATGATCTTTCTGACCCTGATGTTGCCGGTCGAGGTCAGGATCGTGCCGACCTACGAGGTTGTTGCGGGTTTTGGCATGCTCAACAGCTATTCGGGTCTGATCTTTCCGCTGATCGCCTCCGCTACGGCAACTTTCCTGTTCCGACAGTTTTTCATGACAGTTCCGGACGAGCTGGCCGAGGCTGCCCGCGTAGACGGAGCAGGACCGATGCGGTTCTTCTGGGACATCCTGCTGCCGATGAGCCGCACAAATATCGCCGCACTCTTTGTCATTCTGTTCATCTACGGCTGGAACCAGTATTTGTGGCCGCTGCTGATCACGACGGATCCGTCGATGAACACCATTGTGATGGGCATCCGTCAGATGTTCCCCTCGGGTGATGATATTGCCGACTGGCCGGTGATCATGGCCACGTCAATCCTTGCGATGATACCGCCGGTCATCGTGGTGATTTCGATGCAGAAGCTCTTCATCCGCGGCCTTGTAGACAGCGAGAAATAATAATGGCGACCGTAAGACTAGAAGATATCCGTAAAAGCTTTGGCAAGACCGAGGTGATCCACGGCGTCGATATCGACATTGCCGAGGGCGAATTCATCGTGATTGTCGGACCGTCGGGCTGCGGAAAGTCGACGCTTTTGCGCATGGTCGCGGGGCTTGAAACCGTGACTTCGGGGGAGGTCCAGATTGGCGGGCAGCGCGTGAACGAGCGTGAACCGATGGAGCGCGACATCGCGATGGTGTTCCAGAACTATGCGCTCTATCCACACATGTCGGTGTTCGACAACATGGCATATGGCTTGAAAATCGCCGGCCGCCCCAAAGCCGAGATTGCCGAGCGTGTGGCCGAAGCCGCCAAGCTGTTGCAGATTGAACCCTATCTGGATCGTCGTCCGCGTGAATTGTCTGGTGGGCAGCGCCAGCGGGTCGCCATGGGGCGGGCGATCGTGCGCAAGCCGTCCGTCTTTCTGTTCGATGAACCACTTTCGAACCTTGATGCCAAGCTGCGCGTTCAGATGCGTCTTGAGATCAAGCAGTTGCAGCGGCGGCTCGGGGTGACTTCGCTTTATGTCACGCACGATCAGGTCGAAGCGATGACCCTTGCTGACCGCATGATCGTGATGAATGACGGGCGGGCAGATCAGATCGGCCCGCCGCTGGAGGTGTACGCAAACCCCAAGACCGAATTCGTCGCCAGCTTCATCGGATCGCCGCCGATGAACTTTCTGCCGGCGTCAATTGCGGGTGCTGCTCCCGCCGGTGCCGCCCGCATCGGTGTGCGGCCCGAACACATGCAGATTGACGCCCCGGATGGAACGCGCGCCAATGCGACGGTGCTTTATACCGAAGCGTTGGGCGCCGAAACGCTGGTTCATGCGAAACTGGGCGACGGCTCCATCGTGACGATCCGCCAGGACGCAGCCGCACCGCGCCCCTCCGAAGGGTCCGAGGTCAAGCTGGGGTGGAGCGTGCGTGATCAGAAACTTTTTGATGCTCAAGGGCAGGCCGTCTGATCACCTAAGGCATAGGCCATAAAAGGATGATCAGGCACGAGGGGCCTTTCGCATCTTGGATCTATCGCTAGGATCATTCCCTGAACCGGATCACATCGGAAAGGGAGCAGAAATGCCAATGTTGGAGGGAAAGGTCGCTTGGGTCACAGGCGCGGGCGGCGGTATTGGAGAGGCATCTGCCAAGGCGCTGGCAGCAGGCGGGGCGTATGTCGTCTTGTCGGGGCGCCGTCAGCAAGAGCTTGACCGCGTTGCCAGCGACATCGTCGCCGCTGGGGGAGAGGTTGAAACCGCACAGCTGGACGTCGTGGATGCTGAAGCGACCCAAGCAGTGGCAGATGACCTGATCGCACGATTGGGCAGGCTCGATATTTTCATGGCCAACGCGGGGATCAACGTGCCCAACCGAAGCGTGTCTGCCATCACACCCGCAGATTTCGCCAAAGTCGTGGATATCAACCTCAACGGTGTAATGAACGGTGTCCTTGCAGTGCTGCCACGGATGCGGGAGCAAGGGAGCGGCACCTTGATCCTGACCTCGTCCTGGGCCGGGCGGCATCCATCGCGCCTGACAGGACCAGCCTACACCGCGTCAAAGCATGCGGTGGTAGCGCTAAGCCATTCGATCAATCAGGACGAAGGCGTGAATGGTATTCGCTGCACGGCACTGATGCCGGGTGAAGTCGCGACACCGATCATGCAATCGCGGCCCAAGCCTCCGTCTGACGAGGATCTGGCCAAGATGCTGCAAGCCGATGATCTGGGCGCGATGGTCCGCTACATTGCCGAAGCGCCAGCCCATGTTTGCATCAACGAGGTATTGATCAGCCCCACCTGGAACCGCAGCTTCGTCGGCGTTGCTGAACTGGGCGGGATGAAGCTTTGAGGATGGCCCCGCCCTGCTTTCGTGTCGGCGAACAGCGAGGGCCTACCCCCCGACCAATGTGCCGCCGTTTGGGTGGAGGACTTGCCCGGTCATATAGGAAGAATCCTCGCTGGCCAGAAAGAGCAGGGCAGGGGCCACTTCATTGGGTTGTCCCGGACGCCCCAAAGGTGAGCTCTTGCCAAAATTCTTGACCGCATCTTCGGGGAAGGAGACGGGGATCAGCGGCGTCCAGATCGGACCAGGAGCCACGCCGTTAACCAAGATACCTTCAGGCGCAAGTTTGCTGGACATGGCGCGCAGGAATGCAAGTATTGCGCCCTTGGTGGAGGCGTAGTCGATCAGAAGATCCTGTCCTTTGAAGGCGGTAATTGACGTCACGCAGATAATCCGGGCACCCTTTTTCAGATGTGGCAAGGCTGCCTGGGTCATGAAGATCGTCCCGAAGATGTTTGTCCGGAACGTGCGTTCGATCTGTGCTTCCTCGATGTCTTCCGGGTTTTCCTGAGCATGCTGTTCGCCTGCGTTGTTGACGACGATATCAAGCTTGCCGAACTGGGCGAGGGTTTGTTGCACAGCCTCCTTGCAGAATGCCTTTTCCCCGACATCGCCAGCGATCAACAAGGCTTGCGAACCTTCATCCTCGATCAATGCCCTGGTCTTTTCGGCATCATCGTCTTCGTCCTTGTAGACGATCGCGACCTTGGCACCTTCGCGGGCATAAAGAATGGCTGTTGCGCGCCCTATACCGGAGTCGCCACCGGTGATCAGCGCAACCTTGTCGGCAAGCCGTCCTGAGCCTTCATAGCGGGGCGCATAGTCGGGTGCCGGGTCCATTTCATACTCAAGTCCGGGCTGGCGCTGTGGACTTGATATGGGGTTAAAATCTTCGCTCATCCTGTGCTCCTTTCAAGTTTGAAAATGACGCGTGCCGCGAGAGGACAGGCGTCATTCCCCTTGGAAGAAAACAGAACGAAATTGGATTTGTTCCCCGATACCGTGTGTCGATCAAGTTCGGGTTTGATCAATAAGCTTCAAAAGCTGGTCGCGGAACAGATCAGATGGCACGGGCTTGGACAGGCAGTCAAAATCTTGGAATTCGGACGGAATATCCGACTTGTTATAGGCGCTGACAAACGTCAGCGGCACACCAAGCGCTGCCAGCTTTTCTGCGATGGGATAGGATTTTTCTTCACCCAAGGTGATGTCAAGAAACGCAATATCTATCGCGTTATCCTCGATCAGATCCACCGCGCGCGCGACAGACTTTGCCGGTCCAATAACAACATGCCCCTCATCTTCGATAAGCATAGTGATATCCAGTGCAATCAGCCATTCGTCTTCCACCACCAGAACGTTACGCGGTATTTCCGAGGGTGACACGACTCGCTCTCCTGCTGCTATAATGGAAACTCCATCTTCAGGCTAAACCCTTCCGTCCCGAATGTGGTTTCCAGTTTCCCATTCAGTTGGTTTTGTATCTGGCCTTCTATCAGAACAAACCCAAATCCGTTTCGTTCCGGCTCAATGGCGTGAGGGCGATCACGTTCTGTCCATTCCAGCGCCAGATGACCTTGAGTGTTCTTCCACCTCACCTCGAGCGTGCCCTTGCTGTTCGACAACGCACCGTACTTGGCCGCATTTGTGGCAAGTTCATGGATGACCATACTCATAGCCAAGGCTTGCGACGGCAGCAGATCCACGTTGCGGCCGCTGACATGGATACGCTGGCTATCGAAGGGTGCGATTTCTTCCTGGATGATGTCGCGGATCCCTACGGTCGTCCATGATCGCTCGGAAAGCAGTGAATATGCCCGCGCCATTCCGTGCAGGCGATTGATCAAGGTTTCCAGAACGTGTTGCTCGACCCCTTTGCCACGCATTGACGTTTTGACGATGGTGATGATCACCGCCAGCATGTTCTTGACCCGGTGGTTAAGTTCCGCAATCAGAACCTTCTGGTGTTCTTCGGCCTGCGCTAAGGTGGAGATGTCGACCAATGTGACCACGGCACCTTCGACATCCTCGTTGCCCGCCAGATAGGGGGTGATCCGCACAAGGAAATGGGCGGAATCTTCGGTGCGTGAAAGCCGATGTTCATAGATCGCACCTGTATCGAAAACCTCTCGGATATGATCCTTGAGTTCAGGATAATGCCCGACACTTGCCAGTTCTGAAAGCGGACGTCCCGTATCAGCTGCCCGCAAGTTGAACAACTCAGCCGCAGCGGGGGTGAAGTTGCGGATGACAAGGTCGGCATCAAGGAACACGGTCGCGATCTGGGTTGCATCAAACAGGTTGCGCAGATCTGAATTGGCACGGTCAAGTTCTTCCAGCTTGCCGTTCAATTCAGCGTTGATGGTGTTCAGCTCTTCGTTGAGGGATTGCATTTCCTCTTTTGAGGCTTCCAGTTCCTCGTTCGTCGATTGGGCTTCCTCGTTAACGGAAACCAACTCCTCGTTCGACGATTTCAACTCCTCTAGCGCGGTCTCGTATTCCTCGATGGTTGATTGCAGGCGTTCCCGTATTTCGCGTAGTTCGTATTCGGCTGCTTCATCGCGCCGTCTATTCTCCGAGATACCCTCAGGCGTCTGCAAGGGAAGTTCGCCGGGTTGGAAGAACACGATGAACAGACGGTCGCCACCGCTGGTTCCGCGCAAGGGCTCTACCTTGAGGTCTAGCCTTTTCAAGTTACCGGATGATGTCGTGACGGTCACATCGCGGCGGCTGACGGACCGGCGGGTCTCGACGGCCTGACGCAGCGTGGCGCGCAGTTCCAGCCGCAGGTCGCGGGGCACCAGTTCCAGAAGATGCCGTGACGGCGCGCCGCGCGGAAGCTCCAGAAAGCCGCCGGTCCCCCCGGAAACAAAGACGATTTCGCCGTCCTCGCGCACGACGGCATGTGCCGGCGTGTGCTGTTCCAGAATGTGGCGTTCCACCTTATGGCGCAGCTGAATGTCCGACATGCCTTCGGACGGGCCGCTTGCATTTTTCTTGTCGGCGTTGCTGCTGTTGATTGTGCCGCTGGGACTCCAGCGCCGGTTGCCGCGGTCTTTTGCCTGAAAGATGCGGTTCTTTTTGTCCAATACAGTGAACAGATCACCGAACTGGCTGATGCTCTCGGATGTTCCGAGAAACAGAAAGCCGTCTGGCTTTAATGCATAATGGAAGGTCGGAATAACCTGACGTTGAAGGTCGGGACCGAAATAGATCAATAGATTGCGGCACGATACCAGATCCATGCGGGAGAAGGGCGGATCACTGATGACATTGTGCGGAGAGAAGATGCACATCTCCCGCACCTTCTTATTGACGACATAGCTTGCGCCGTCGCGGTCGAAAAAACGCTTTAGCCTGTCGCTGCTGACCTGACGCAAAAGTTGTTCGGGGTAGCGCCCTTGCCGCGCAACGGCCAATGCCGGATCGTCGATATCGGTGGCAAAGATCTGCACCGGGACAGAAAGCTTTTCACGGTCGAGATATTCGCGGATCAGAATGGCGAGGGAATATACCTCTTCCCCCGTCGTGCAGGCTGGTACCCAGACGCGCACGGGATTTCGTGCATCGCGGTTTTCGCAGATTTTGGGGATGACCGTTTCCTCGAGCGTTGCAAACGCTTCCGTGTCGCGAAAAAAGTTTGTGACGCTGATCAACAGATCGCGAAACAGCGCCGTCACCTCGTCGTTGTCATTTTTCAGCAGGGCGCAATACGCCTCCAGATCGCTGATCTGACGGACCTGCATCCGGCGTGCTACGCGCCGGAAAAAGGTTTTGCTTTTGTAGCCTGAAAAATCATGGCCGGAATGTTCCCGAAGGACATCAGAGATGGTGGATTGTACTTCGGAAGGGTTCACTTCGTGATTTCCCTCTGCTTCCAGCACAAGCGTATCGAGTACTGCACGGCCGTCGCGGATATCGAAAAGCTTGGTGGCCATTTGTGATGCTGGAAGTGCAAAGTCGACATAACCGGTGGCAATGGCGCTTTCCGGCATCTCGGCGTTGAGCGGCGGATGGCCGTCCGCGACTTGGGCAAACGTCACGCCGCCGTGTTCCTTGATGACTTTGACCCCAAGGGTTCCGTCGCCATCGCCACCCGACAGCACGATCCCGACAGCATTCTCCCTCTGGTCGGCCCCCAACGAACTGAGAAAGATGTCGACGGGCTTGTGCTGACGGATTCCGGGCGCGCATTGCTTGAGGTGCAGACACCCGTCTTCCATTGTGAGAAAGGTTTGCTCGGGCATCACGTAAACTGTGTCGTGCTGAACCTGATCACCGTTCACGGCCACTTTGACGGTCATGTCCGTTTGTCGCGCTAGCACTTTGTGAAGCTGGCTTTTGTGGTCCGGACTAAGATGCGTGACGATCACAAAGGCCATCCCGCTTTTTGACGGAATAGTACTGAAAAATTGTGAAAGCGCGTCGATACCACCCGCAGAGGCGCCAATTCCGACGATAAGAGGAAGATTTGTATTCATAGGAAAAAGGGTACGGTCGTGTTGCTAGAATGGCCAGAAAACTTTGTGGCAGTGGATGAGGATGAAAAGATACCTACCAAAGCTTCTAGCCGATTGCGACAGTGACCATCTTAAAGCACTTTAATGAGGTGGCCGCAGAAACATTTGGACCTGTGAGCGTCACGCGAGACAAGATCTGGCTGATGACGTAAAATCCAACGAAGGCTGAGCACCATGGCGACTCGGTGTCAGATCTGTGTCTCCACTCAGCTACGAGATATTGCCGGTTGAAGCATTCCGCCTGCTTTCGCAAATCTCCCTCTTGCTGCCGGGCGCACTTCCTCAAGCAAAATATCGGGTGGCAGATCAAGCTTCTCGTAGCCAATCATTCTTTGTAGATCTGCGTAGCGGCGCAGAAGGATCGTGCTGCCTTTGCGCTCAATGAAGCCTTCGGTTGAAAGCTGGCACAGATTCTTACTGACCGAAACATTGGTCAATCCGATCAGGTCACCCAATTCTGACTGATTCAGAGGGAGCTCCATTTCGTCGTGCTGAAACACGCTGTTAAGGCGGTCGTGAAGCATAAGCAGCAGCCAGACAATTCGTTCCCGCGCGCCCATGCGGCCCACCGCCATCAGCGTGCGCATAAGGATCGACTGCATCTCTGCTGATTTATAAAGGAAGAAGGTAGCGAGCGGCGGTGTCAGAAAAGAGGAAGACGTCAGCGTCGATATCGGAATGGGATGCAGAACGCAGCCGCGCAGGCTACGCAAGGAGCAGACAGCGCGTTTGCACCCCAGATCAACGAAGCCAGCCATATCCCCGGCCTTATGCACATACAGAATCTGGCGTTGGCCATCAGCGAGCACGCCGTAGGAATGGAGCCAACCGGATTCGACAAGATACACAAACTCCGGACGATCCCCTTCGTGTTGAATATCTATGTCGGCGTCATAGGAAACAGGGCGCGCGCTACATTTGTGCAGGGCTGATCGCACTGCCGTAGCCATAGAAGACGCAGCGTCTTTTTCGTCGATTTCTGGTAGGCAAACCATTCAAGAACACTCCGGTAGATTTCAATCATAACGATTTTGTTATTGGCATTGTTCCCATCCTTGAACGGCTGATTTTCAATCCACGATTGATGAACTTCTCGCGCCGGAGCGTGTGGCGCAGATGCAAGCAGAGCTGTTTGGCGCAATGCGTTTGCCGGACGAAAATCTCCCGATGTGCAAGTATCCGCCGCCCCGAATGGTTTTGATGAGAGGTTAAAGCGCTTTAAAGCAGGTCCGTCATTGCTCTGAAACAATGGGGGCAGAGGCAATCGTTTCAGCCTCGCCATTCCATTGTTTGACGGGAGTATGAAATGAAAAGGCCGACCTCACGCGGCGGGTATCGCAATGCGCCTTACGGCGACTGGCCTAATGACGCCGAACTAAACTCGGCTTGGATTCAGAAACCCGGTCAAGACGACGTTGACCGGAATGGCTCTCGATTTGGCGAAAGCCCGGTGCGCAAAGCTACTGATACCTCATCAGTGCCAGTGATTTGAGTTTACACTTCCCGCCTTCCTCTGACGCGCAGGCGGGTTCCGTTTTTCCCAATATGACAGAGATGACGAGATGATCGAATTTCCCGAATTCGTGTTGCGTACCCTTTTTGCGGGAGGGTGCGGCCTGTTGGTGGGCGTTGACCGCGAGATCAAGAACAAGCCTTTGGGTGCGCAAGCCTATCTGCTCGTGGCGTTGGCATCTTCAGCTCTGATGGTTGTCACGCTGAATTTCTCGCTCGGTGATGCAGGAAATGACGACGATCTGATCATGGACCCAACCCGTCTTATTCAAGGCATCGTAGGGGGCATCGGATTTCTTGGGGCCGGGGCGATCATGACCACGGATGAAAGCGGTCGGCTGCGCGGTGTCGCAAGCGGCGCTGCCATCTGGGGCGCGGGTGCCATCGGTGTGGCCTGCGGTCTTGGATATCTCAAGGAAGCGGCGTTCATCAGCGTGCTGATCTTCGCCATCCTGAACCTGCATGGCTGGGTTCAGAACCTGTTTGAAAACAGCCGCGACGATGCAAACCGTCCATCCGCTAAAAATCCTTGAGGACAGTTTTCATGTCGAAATCCACCATAACCTTCTGGGCGATTTTTCTTTGCGGGCCCATCTTGCCAGGTTTCACAACAGCTATCTGCCTACTGGTGCTTGGCGCACAAATAATTCTTATCTTGGTCAGATCGGTGGGGCAGGTGCTTGCAAAAGCTGATCTGGCCGATTGTGAAACGCACATTACACCGATCTTTTCCGTTCACGTCGCCATTCATGATGAGCCGCCCGAACTGGTCAAGAAGACGCTCAGGGCGCTTTCAGATCAGACCTATGCGGACGAGCTTGTCGAAATCATCATTATCGACAACAACACGGCTGATCCAGCTCTCTGGCGTCCGGTCCAGACGCAGTGTGCGCAGCTTGGGGAGCGGTTTCGGTTTCTGCATAGAGAAGGTGTCATCGGTGCCAAGGCCGGGGCGCTCAACATCGCACTTGATCACACACGGGCCGATGCCAGTCATATCGTCACCATTGATGCCGACTACGTGGTGCAGCCCGGTTTTCTGACCGAGGCAGCGCAGGCGCTGTGCCGGACGGGAGCAGACTATGTCCAGTTTCCACAGGCCTATCGGCGAACCGGTAATCTTGCGGAAGGTGTCGATATTGAGCTCGAGGAATACTTCCGCTCGGACGCGCGCATGGCAGATGATGCGGAGGCCGTTCTTCTGACGGGTACATTGTGCGTCATCTCCAAACCCGCATTGATTGCCGTTCAAGGATGGTCCGGGCAGACCACGACCGAGGATGCCGAACTGGGCGTGCGATTGTGCAATGCCGGTTTCACCGGGCGATACATTCCGAAAGTTGTTGGTACGGGGCTCTTGCCTCTGACGCTGAGCAGTCTTTCAAAGCAGCGGCATCGCTGGACCGGGGGCAACCTGAGAACACTGGCGCTGTATTTGCCGGATTTGCTGGCTCATGATCGTGCGCTGCGCGACAGACAGGTGATCGCCATCATCGCGCAACTCGGGGCATGGCTTAATTTCAGCCTAGTCCCAGCCGCCTGCCTGCTGTCAGTCAGCCTGTTCGAGACTGAAAATCCTGCGCTGATCGGTGTTGCATCCCTGTCACTCCTGCTTGGGCTTGGCGATATTCTGATGCGATTTATGGTTCGAAGCTTGGCAGAAGTCCCCAAACGCGGCCTTGCAGTTTCCGCCATCGCAAGCCGCCTTGCGCTTGCTCCCGCTGCGGCACGTGCAACGGTTGATGCGTTCTTCCCGGGCGCGCAACGATTTGCTGTGACAAGAAAATCTATGCCTTCACGCATGCGCCCGTCCGATGTTCCGCTTGATCATATCATCTTGTTCGGACTGGCGATCACGGCCCTGTGCTGGCCGCGGGACCATGCGGCGTTTCACGACGTGGCTCTTGTCGCACTGATGTTACCGCTTCCGGCGGCGCTGTGGGTCGCGTCGGAACTTTCACGCTATCGCAGCAGCATTGATGGCCAAGCCGTTCAGGAGGTTGCCGCATGAGCGATCCGACAAAGGAACCGACCGTCGACATCATCATCCCCACATTCAACCGCGCCCATCTGATCGACACCGCAGTGCGTGCGGCGCTGGATCAATCGTGGTGGAACCGACGCGTCACGGTGATAGACGACGCATCGACGGACTCTACAGCAGCCGTCCTAAGTCCTTATTTCGACCGACCTGATTTTAACTACATCTGCCTTGCCCGAAACCTTGGGACAGCGGGGGCCAAAAACGCGGGCCTGTTGCTTACAAACGGATCGGCAGTCTCGTTCCACGATTCAGACGACATACCGCACCGCGACAAGGTCTTGCGGCAGGTCAGGTGTTGAACCGGCGGGATATTCGTGCAGATGACTGTCTGAATTGGCAAATGGTCGGGCGCGAACCGGGTGGCCAAATGGATGCGGATGTCGTTCTCACGCATCATGCATTGGTCTTGCCTGACGGTCGGCAGGTCGAAAT
>JAGXHB010000114.1 GCA_024636425.1 Roseobacter sp. | reverse complement strand
TTGCAATCCTTTTGCATGACCGCTAGATCGACGCCAGTGCCGCCTTAGCTCAGTTGGTTAGAGCGCTTGATTGTGGATCAAGAGGTCCCTGGTTCGAGACCAGGAGGTGGTACCACCCCAACCCCCCTTATATATTTGCGTTTCCCGATCCGGTTCACTCGATCCTGAGGGTCTGGCGCAACGCGCCTGTCATGCGGTCAAAGATCAGGATTTCATTGTCTTCGGTGACAACGGCGTACCATGTGGTGCCTTGTGTAAAGGCCTGCACTTTTTCGCCGTCGGGCAGGGTGATCACGTCAGGCAAAACAGGCTCTGTGCTCCAGAAGCGGATGACAAGCAGGCCAATCACGACTAGAAGGCCGAAAATCATGGTGGCGGTCAGGACCGTCACCAGCCGCCGCAGGAACATAATGTTTGGGGGCTCGGAAGGATCAGTCATGTCGCACCGCACTATCAGCTTTTTCATTGCGGACACACCGCCGCCCCGCCTTGATAAGGCGCTTGCCCGCGATGTGCCAGAGGATGCGAACCTGTCCCGCACAAGGCTTGGTCGGTTGATCACCGAAGGTGGTGTCAAGGTCGATGGCGTCGTGGTCACGGACCCGCGCGCGCGGATCGAGGAAGGTCAGCACGTCACCGTCTCTGTCGAGGAAGCCGCCGAAAGCCATATTGCGCCCGAGGCGATCGCGCTTGAGGTCGTGTTCGAGGATGCCGATCTGATCGTGATCAACAAACCTGCGGGCATGGTGGTCCATCCGGCTCCCGGCAGTCCATCGGGGACGCTGGTGAACGCGCTTCTTGCCCATTGCGGGGACGATCTGTCCGGTGTGGGCGGCATGAAGCGTCCCGGCATCGTGCACCGCATCGACAAGGACACCTCCGGCCTGCTGGTCGTCGCCAAATCCGATGCGGCGCATCACGGGCTAGCCCTGCAGTTCGAGAAACACACAGTCGAGCGGTATTATCAGGCGCTTGTCTACGGGGTGCCCGATGCCAATGATCCGCGCCTGCGGGGGGTCCGCGGTGCAAGCTTCGAGCCGGGCAATATCCTCAAGCTGACCACCCAACTGGCACGCCATCGCACCGACCGGCAGCGGCAGGCGGTGCTTTTTCAAGGTGGGCGTCATGCGGTGACGCGGGCCCGGACTGTGCACCGCTATGGCACGCCGCCGGTGCTTGCGCTGATGGAATGCTGGCTCGAGACGGGCCGGACCCATCAGATCAGGGTGCATATGGCCCATGCGGGCCATGCGCTGGTCGGCGATCCGACCTATGGCGGCAAGCGCAAGCTGGCCAAGAACGCCATGCCAGAGATCGCTGCGGAGGCTGTGCGCGCCTTTCCCCGTCAAGCATTGCACGCCGCCGTGCTTGGGTTCGAGCATCCCGTGACAGGCGAGAGCGTCCGGTTTGAAGCGCCGTTGCCCCGCGACATGGCTGATCTGCTGGATGTGGTGGCGCTGGCGCAGGTCTGATGCGCACGCCGGCGTGAACAAACTGAAGCATCCCTTTTTCTTTGAAAATATTGGGTCCATACTGGCTTCAAACGCGTTGAGCTTGGACTTGTAAAAGAGCGACGCGCTCTCCATATCTATGTTAAGCCCAGTAACATGGGCCCCTGATTAAAGGGAAAGGGACAAAAATGGCCAATTATGCAAATCTGCCGGCACCAACACCAGAAGGTGGCCTGAACCGCTATATGCAGGAAATCCGCAAGTTTCCGCTGTTGGAGCCCGAAGAAGAATACATGCTCGCCAAGCGGTGGGTCGAAGAGCAAGATACAGAAGCGGCGCACCGCATGGTGACGTCGCACCTGCGCCTCGCGGCGAAGATCGCGATGGGGTACCGTGGCTACGGTCTCCCACAGGCCGAGGTTATTTCCGAAGCCAACGTGGGCCTCATGCAGGCTGTCAAACGCTTTGACCCCGAAAAAGGCTTTCGCCTTGCGACCTATGCGATGTGGTGGATCCGGGCCTCGATCCAGGAATATATCCTGCGTTCGTGGAGCCTTGTGAAGCTCGGCACGACGTCGGGACAGAAAAAGCTCTTTTTCAACCTGCGCAAAGCGAAAAACCGCATCGGTGCGCTGGAAGAGGGCGACATGCGTCCTGAAAACGTGGCCCGCATCGCAACCGACCTTGGTGTGACGGAAGACGAGGTTATCTCGATGAACCGCCGGATGTCCGGTGGTGATGCGTCTCTGAACGCGACTGTCGGTTCCGAAGGCGAAGGCACCATGCAGTGGCAGGACTGGCTGGAGGACGAGGGTGCCGACCAGGCGGGCGATTATGCCGAACGCGACGAGTTGCAGACGCGACGCGAGATGCTGACCGAGGCGCTGGATGTGTTGAATGACCGCGAGAAGGATATTCTGACACAACGCCGTCTGTCTGATGAAACAATCACGCTGGAAGATCTGAGCGCCCAGTATGATGTCAGCCGCGAGCGCATCCGCCAGATCGAGGTGCGTGCCTTCGAGAAGCTGCAAAAACGCATGCGTGATCTGGCGAGCGAAAAAGGCATGATCGGCGCGGCCTGACGGCCAGAGACATCTGGCCAGCGAGATTAGGCCAGAGAGATTAGGCCAGCGAGATTAGGAACGACCCGCAAGCCCCCGGCTTGCGGGTTTTTCTCATGGCCGGGCACCTGTTTTAGCGCTATCGTCTGCGGGCTTGGAACACTTCGAAAGTACAGAAAATGACCACGATCCGCTGGGGCATCATGGGTGCCGCGAAATTCGCCCAAGACCAAATGGGTCCCGCCCTTCACGCCGCCCGGGGTGCCAGCCTTGATGCGCTGGCGACTACGAGCCCCCAAAAGGCAATTGGATTCAAGGCTTTTGCCCCCGATCTTCGCGTTCATGACAGCTACGAGGCCTTGCTGGACGACCCTGAGATTGATGCGGTCTATATCCCGTTGCCCAATCATATGCATGTTGACTGGACGATCAGGGCGCTTGAGGCGGGCAAGCATGTCTTGTGTGAAAAGCCGATGACGCTGAAGGCCGGTGATTTCGACCGTCTGATTGCGGCGCGCGACAAGACCGGATTGCTTGCGGCCGAGGCGTTCATGATCGTACATCACCCGCAAATGACGCGTGCCCGCCAGATCGTTGCAGATGGTGTGCTGGGGCGGATTCGCCATGTCGCTGTCACCTTTTCGTTCTTCAACGACGACACGGGCAACATTCGCAACCAGCCGGAGGCAGGCGGCGGTGCTTTGCCGGACATCGGCGTCTATGCTTTTGGGTCTGTCAGGTTCATCACGGGGCAGGAGCCGTTGAAGATCTCCCATGCGCGGATTGATTATGAAAACGGGGTCGATGTCTTCGCGCAGGTCGCCGCTGATTTTGAGGGCTTTGCTTATACCTCAACCGTGTCCATGCGCCTGCACCCGCGTCAGGAGATCGTGATCCACGCAGAGAAAGGTGTGCTGCGGTTAAGCTGCCCGTTCAATCCGACTGTCCACGATCAGGCGGAGCTGCATATTGAGACTGCGGCGCATGCGATCACGACCGAACGCTTTCCCGGACAGAACCACTACGTTTTGCAGGTCGAAGCGTTTTGCGAGGCGGTTACCTCGGGTGCTGCATACCCTTGCCCGCTTGAATTCAGTCGCGGCACCCAAGTCATGACGGATATGGTCTACGCCGCTGGGGCTTGAGTTGCCCGACATCACGCCTAGATTGTAGTCCAACACAAGGAGTATAAACATGGCCGGTGGTTGGGCAAAAGACGGTGCCGTCAGCGAACAGATCGAAGCGTCGATCAACGATGAACTTGCGCGGCTCAAAGCCCGAAAAGCGCCAAGTGGCGAAAGCCGCACGCATTGCGCCGAATGCGAAGAACCCATCCCCGAGGCGCGGCGTATCGCGCTGCCGGGGGTAAAGCTTTGCATCGAGTGTGTGGTTGAGCGCGACGCGCGTGCCCCGACGCGCGGTGGCATGAACCGGCGCGGCAGCAAGGACAGCCAGCTGAAGTGATCAACCGCGCAGGCGGCGCCAGAGTGGGCGGATATCCAGCGCCATGACGGCGACGCCAAGGGGAATCATCCAGAACCCGAGGATTGGCAGGAACCCGAAGATGCCGCCGACGATCAGCAAAAATCCAACGACGCTGCGCAGGCCCGGTGGGACCGTGCGCCGGATGCGCACCAGCCAGCGGCCCATGTGGTGCCGCATCTGTTGCAACTGGCGTCGGCGACCCTGTTTGCTGCCCAGATCCGTGAACGAGGATGTCAGCTTGTACAGCAGCGAGATGAGCTTTGACGGTGCATTTGGTTTGGCATCGAGAGGCAACCGCATGACATTTTGCGGACCGGCACCGCCGCCGTGATAAAGCTTCCCGGTGTCGACAAACCCGCCCGCCAAATAGCAATGATACGCACCGGGGTTTTTGCAATTTACCGTCAGCACCAGCGCCGGCGCTTCAGGATAGTTTGCGCGCACCATGTCCGCCATCGCGCGGCATGCGGCCTTGGCATGACCAAGTCCCTGATAGGCGTCACCGACCATGAACGCCCGCACCCCAAGATCACCGGGTCGGGCAAGGTCCATGTGCGCAGGGTAATTCAGATCAATGCGAAAGAACCCAACGACGGTGCCGTCGGCAAGGATGACGTAATTGTCATAAGGTCCGCCCCCCTGCAGGATCTGAGCAGGGGGTACGGTGAAAACATGCTGTTCAGGCGGCAAATCAAGATGCGCCACCCGGTCATGATCGTCAGGTTGAAGGCGGTCAAACGTGATCAATCTTCCATCGCTTCCAGTTCATCAATGAAGCCCGAAATCATCGAAAGCCCTTTGTCCCAGAACGCAGGGTCGGAGGCGTCCAGCCCAAAGGGGGCCAGCAGCTCCTTGTGGTGCTTCGATCCGCCCGCCTTGAGCATGTCGAAATACTTGTCCTCGAACCCCGGTTTGCCTTCTTCGTAGACCGCGTAAAGTGCGTTCACCAGGCCATCCCCGAACGCGTAGGCATAGACGTAGAAGGGCGAATGGACGAAATGCGGGATATAGGCCCAGAACGTCTCGTACCCGTCCATGAATTCGAACGCCGGTCCAAGGCTTTCGGCCTGCACGGACATCCACAACGCGTTGATGTCGTCGGGCGTCAGCTCTCCGCCACGGCGGGCGTCGTGCAGTTTGCATTCGAAGTCGTAGAATGCGATCTGGCGGACGACCGTGTTGATCATATCCTCGACCTTGCCGGCCAGAAGCACTTTGCGTTCCGCGTTCGTCTTGGCCTTGTCGAGCATTTTGCGGAAGGTCAGCATCTCGCCGAATACACTGGCGGTCTCCGCAAGCGTCAGCGGGGTGGAGGACAGCATCTCGCCCTGACCGGCGGCCAGCACCTGATGGACGCCGTGGCCAAGTTCATGGGCGAGCGTCATGACGTCGCGCGGCTTGCCCATATAGTTGACCAGCACATAGGGA
>JAGXHB010000113.1 GCA_024636425.1 Roseobacter sp. | reverse complement strand
GTCAAGTTGGGGTTGGCTTTGGCTTAGATGTGCCATGGCCCGGTCTGCGTCATCCTCTCGCAGAAGCCATATGCAGTAACCCTGGCCCGGCACGGTAAGTTCATAGGGCAGATAATCCCACCCCAGCATCGCGAGCACCCTACTTTCATCATGGGAAAGCAGCTTTGGAACCGGTGCTGCGGCGTTGATATCCTGATGCAACATGGGTCCGTTTCCTTCACCAGTCTCTTGCGAGCGCTCTGCTTGATACTGAAACCAAGTCACCTCGCCATTCACCAGAAGCCGGATATGGTGTTCTATTCCTCGGATAAGGTCCGGACAAAAAGATGCGCCGGTTCACGCGTAAAAGCTGGATCGTGTCGAAGTCCATGTCTTCCTTAAGTTGCATCTCCTGATCCATACGGCGAAACATGCGACTTACCAAAGGCGAGTTCTTTGCGGGGCGGGAGGATTTCCTCAGTTTGCCAAACCATGCCACCATGCGTCTTTCTCCTTCACGTGACCGCGAAATGCGCCAAGATTGGGAAAGGTTCAAAGCTCAGGCTTGAAACCTTTTTGTCCTGTCTCGGCCAGATACGACGGGTCTCTTGATGTTCCGACTCACCTATAGCATGTAATATAGCCTTTGGTATAGATAATTTACATATCAATCCTTTAGTATGTATTTCTGATCAGAAGCGGGTTGTTAGACTGAGGCCGAAGACTTCTTCCTTGTCGCCGTCTTGTTTTTCGATCGGGAAAGCGACGAACACGGAGACGGGCGACTGGCCGAGTTCGAACGAGAGTGAAAGCCCGACCGAGCTGCGTTGATGGAACCCATCGTCGATCGTGCCGTTCAACGTGTTTTCAAGGCCCCAGGCCCCGCCAGCCTGATAGAACGCACCGCCAGTCAGGGGCTTATCGAACAGATCCTGCAAATTGCGCTGCACTTCGATCGTGGACACGAAGTAGTGCTGTCCGCCCAAGGCGTTGCCATTGTCACGCGGGCCGATGCCGCGCGGCGCAAACCCCCTGAACCGATCCGCACCCGGCGCAAAACGGTCCATCACCCGAGTGGCACCTCCCGACACATTGGAGACCGATCCCGCGTCAAGATTGACAAGGATCCGCAGATCAGAAGTCAGCGGAAAATACGCCCGTGTTTCCAGCCTGAGATCCGACAGCGCGTCTTCGGTGCCGAGATTCCACAAGAAATGATCAAGGCTGAAACTGTACTCTGGCACATCCCAACCGGTATCCCCGTCGTCAAGCGAACTTTGCGCAAGCGTAAAGCGAAGATATGGGGCGTCTATTCCGCTGGTCTGTTCAGCCTGCAGCAGGGCGCTTGCGGCAGGGTCGACATCGAACAGCCGGTAGTCCCTGTATCCGACACCGGCTTCCAGACGCAGTCTTTCGTTCGGTGCCCAGGCAAGATACGCCTCGGCTTGATAGGCTTCCTGCGTAAAGGCATCATCCTCGAAAGACAGCTCCTCCCAACCGAGGCGAATGCCCAGATCAACCGTCTCGCCAATCAAGTCTACGTGGTAAAGCTGGACTTCACTGCGTTTCACATCCTCGTTGTACTCCAACCGTGCAGACCCATAGGTGTCGGGCAGAAGGTTGTACCGTTCAAAGAACAAGCCACCAATCAAGCCGTCCTGAGAGGCATAGCTCAAGGATGCCTCGACCCTCCCGGGCCGGGTGTTGAGTTCCTGAACTTCGATGACCAGCGTGTTCCCCTCGGGGAACAGTGCGACGCTTTCGAAGACCGCCGTGGACATCAGACATTCCTCGATCGCACGCAGTTCAAGCTCCAGATAGGGTACGTCCGGCACTGCCCCGCAGGTCATCTGGATATCCTGCTCCGGTATGAACTCAGCGCCACGCACCTCCACGGTGTCAAAAACCTGCACAGACTGGGAAGACGCGCCGGAGGAGATCGAGATCATACCGGCTGACAGCAGCCCAAAGCCGAGAAACGCCCGCTGAACGGGAGAGGAAGAACGAATAAGGCGCGGCAGCATAGGTGTCTTTCTTGAATTGGTTCAGTCTGATGTGGCGCAGCGCCACGGTAGCGGATGCCCCCGCATCCCGGTTGTTCTAGCGCAGTCGCGCCCGACTGAGCGGACGGGTCAGGTAGCTGAGGATCGAACGGTTTCCGCTTTCGATATCAACCTGCGCCACCATGCCGGGACGAATGGCAAATTCCTCACCGAAGCTTTCAAGATAGCTCGTCTCTGTCCGCACCATCACACGGTAGAAATTCTGCATGCCTTGCGCGGTTTCCTCTTCGACAGTGTCCTCCGAGATCTGTTCGACGGTGCCGGGCAGATCGCCATAGGTCGCAAAATCATAGGCGGTGATCTTGACGCTTGCAGACATCCCCGGTGCGACAAAGGCCACGTCCTGCGGCTTGATCTTGGTCTCGATCAGGAGCTGGTCGTCGGTTGGAGTAATTTCGATGATCGGTTCACCGGGCTGGATGACGCCCCCCAGCGTGGTGACCTTGATATCGTTCACACGCCCCGCAACCGGCGAGACGATCTCCGTTCTTTTAAACTGGTCCCTTTTCTGGATCAGATCCTGTTGCAACGTCAGCAGCTTGGACCGTCGCGTGGCAAGATCCTTGTAGGCTTCCTGCACATAAGCGTTGCGGATTTCGTTGATCTTGCCGTCGATTTCAGCCCGTTGCTGGTGCATCTGAAGCAGGTTCATCTGGCTGACCGAACCGCCTGCGGCCAGGGGGGTGATAATCTCGATTTGCCCTTGGATCGATCCCAACTCGTCTTCGAATGCCGCCAGCGTCGCCTCGAGTTTCGTGCGCCGTGCCTCAAAGAGCCGCATTTCAGTGGCTTCGGTGTCCGTAGGGTTCGGGCCAAAGTCAAGCTTCGGGACTTCGAGCACTTCGGATTCAAGGCGCTTTACCTCGGCTGTCAGCGCATTGATTTCCGACAATGTCGCGTTGAAGGAGGTCTCGGACCGTGTTGCATCCAGCCGCGCGATCAATTGACCTTCCTTGACCATGTCGCCTTCTCGGACCAACATCTCAGAAAGGATCCCCCCTTCAAGGCTTTGGATCACCTGCATCCGGCGCAGGGGCACGACGCGCCCATCCCCGCGCGTGATCTCGTTTATCTCTGCAAAGGCTGCCCAGGTGACGGCGATGATCATGGAGAGCACGACAGTCCGGATGACCCATCGGGCCTGTCGCAATGTCTGCCGGCGATAGCTTCCGTCGATATAGCTGACGGTCTCAAGCTCGGCGTGGCTCATCTGACGGCCTGCACGGGCTTTTTCTGGGCCGAATTCGCCCGCGCAGAGTTCAGGATCTGCATCAGATCACCATCCCGCGCAATCCGTCCGTCCTTGAGCACGAGCGCACGCTCTGTCAGGCCCAGCAACTCGCGTTTGTGCGTCGCGATGATCGTTGTGCGGCCCTTGAGCCAATGCTGCATATGCTCAATGACTTTTGCTTCCGTCACATGGTCAAAGGCGGAGGTGGGTTCATCCAGCAGCACCACGCGGGGATCTTGCAGCAGGACGCGGGCCAGTCCGATCGACTGTCGCTGCCCGCCGGAGACATTTGCATTGCTCTGGATTTGCAGATCAAGCCCCCGCACGTGCTTGCGCACGAAAGACCCAAGGCCGACGGCGTCCAGCGCCGTCAACAGGTCGTCATCGGTATGCAGGCCGTGATCCAGCAACAGATTGTCGCGCAGGGTGCCCTGAAACAACGCCACGCTTTGGGGCAGGTAGCCGATCTGCCGGCGTCGGTCGATTGGATCAATCTGGCTGAGGGCCAGGTTATCCATCAGGACGCTGCCGGACTGAGGGTCTGTCAGACCCGCCAGTAAGCGCAGCAGGGTTGATTTGCCGGACCCGTTGCCCCCCAGCATGGCAATCCGTTCCCCTGCGTTGATACGCAGATCCGGAATGGCCAAAACCGGCGGGGCCTGCGGATCGTGGCGGAAGACAACATCCTGAAGATGATACGTGCCGTCCAGTGCCGTGGCACGGACAAAGCTTCGGTCCGAGGGGCGTTCGACCGGCAACTTCATGATCTGGTCCAGACCTTCCATCGCGGCGCGCACCTGCTGCCATTTTGCCAGCAGGCCCGCCACCTGCCCCATCGGGGACATGGTGCGGGTGGATAACAGCGTGCAGGCGATCAGGCTCCCTACCGTCAGATCGCCTGTGCTGATCAGATAGACGCCGACGATCACAATGCCCGCATAGGCAAGGCGCTGAACCGTGCTGACAAGCTGGTTCATGAAGGTCGTGATGTTGCGGGTCTTGATCGCGGTCGTGGCCATTGTCGCAGTCAGCTGCGCATGGGCGCGCTGCAGGCGGCCTTCTGCGCGGGCCGCCTTGACTGTTTCAAGGTTCGAGATCGTCTCCAGCAACAGCCCGTTCAGGGCTGCGGCCTCGCGGGTGTTTTCCCTTGAGGCGCGGGCAAGTTTCTTCTGCATCAGCAGACCGGGCAGAATGGTCAGCACAACCCCCGCAATCACGACCAGCGCAATCGGCCCGCCGATGAACCAGATCACCCCGATAAAGATGAACACGAACGGCAGATCGCAGATGGCCGTGACCGTGTTGGAGGTAAAGAATTCCCGTACGGTTCCAAAATCACGTACCTGATTGGCGAATACGCCGGTTGAGGACGGCTGATTGACCAACCTCATGTTTGCCACCTTGTCGAACAGTTGCGCCGACAGCCGCAGGTCAAGGTCACGTCCGGACACATCTACCAGCGACGACCGCATCAGGCGCAGCACCAGTTCCAGCACGATGGCAATCGCAACGCCGCTTGCCAAAATCCACAACGTGTCGATGGCGTTGTTGGGGACAACCCGGTCATAGACCTGCATTGAGAATAGCGCGGTGGCCACAGCCAGAACATTTGCCGCCATCGAGGCGATCATCACATCGCGATAGACGCGCCAGTTCTCCCAGACCGGCCCCAGCAGCCAGTGTCCGCGCCCCGCCCTTTGCCCGTCCAGCCGGTCGGAAACGATGTCGATCGGCTTGGAGATAAGCACCTTGCCGTCTTGCAGGCGTTCCAGTTCTTCGATCGTCCAGGCAGCCTTGCCGCCGCCGGATTCAGGCAGGACCACCTTGGCACGGCGCCCCAGCAATTCTTCCAGAATGATGGTGCGCCCATCCTTCAGAAAGACAAGCACGGGAAAGCTGTGGCTCGGCAAGGACCGCAAGGGTTCGCGCGTTGTCCGGCAGCTCATGTTGGCCCGGCGCAGCGCCATCGGGGCCAGATCCACCGTCAGGGGGGTGCCTTTTTCCCGGGGCAACCCTTCGGTCAACTGGGTGGCGGAGGTCGAAATTCCCTGAAGGCGGCAAAGCTCCAGAAGACCGAGAACGAGAGAGTCACAAGGGATCGGATCACTCATGTCGGACGTCCTTTCTTGCTACGAAGATCATTGCCCAACGACCCCCGCCGACAACATCGTGCCGAGAACGCCAAGGTCTTTGGCTGACTCGTATTCCGTCCTTTTCCGGTCGTCATATGTGTCGATCTCGTCGATCTGCGCATCGTAAAGATCCCTGCCGGTGGTCAGCAGGTCGAGTATCTCGCGCTGGCCCGCAACGAATTGCTCTTCATAGGAACTCAGCACCTTTTCCGACTCAGCCAGTTGCTGTGCCTTGGAAAGCTCGCTTTGCCGCAGAAGCTGCAAGCGCTCCAGCGCGGTGCCGGTTGTGTTCAAAAGCTCCCGGTCGACACCCCGCAGCGACGCTTTGGCCCCTTCAAGCCCCAACATCGCGCTTTGGATCTGGCGTTGACCAAACCCGCGCGAATTGAGGTCGACGCCCGCCGTGATCCCCACAGCCGTCTGCGTGTTGCCGCCATTCAGATCAGTCCGCCCCTGTGCCCGAAGGTTGAGCGTCGGGTACCGGCGCGCCTTCGCGGTGGCTATTCCGGCTTCAGCTTCGGCCACGGAGGCCCGCGCCGACACATATGCAGGCGCGATGCGGATCGCTGCGCGGATTTTATCGACGCTACCGTACATGCGCGCAAACCCGATCGCTGGCGGCGACATGACTTGCGGTACGGGCTGGCCGACAAGGTAGCCAATCTGGGACAGTGCGATCTGACGGTTCGCCAGCAACTGGGCCATCTGTTCATCAGCCCGGGCGATTTCCAACCGGGCGCGCGCAACCTCGCTGTTGTCACCGAACCCGCCAGAGGCCCGGTCCTGTGTCTGACCCGCAAGGCGACGGGCAAATTGCATGTAGTCGCGCGTATAGCTGATCTTTCGGTCCAGAACCTCGACATCAAGGAAAAATCCCGCGATCTCAAAGGTCAGCTCCTCAACCGCCATCTTCAGATCTGAAACCGCCATCACCCGGACCTGAGACGCCTGAGCAATCTCGGCACGCGTCTGACCCCAGTCGAACAATAATTGCGTAACACTCAGAACCACACCGGGCCCGTCCCCATCGGTCGTGCCACTTTCTCCGGACAGGCTGATCGAGGGGAAATAGGCGTCCCGCGCCGCTTCTATGTCCACCGTCCGGATCGCGACCTGCTGCCGCAAAGCTTCAACCCCAGGGTCGCTGTTCGTCGCCAGTACAGCAGCCTCGTACAGGGACATCTGGGCATACGCCGACTGTGCTGCGAGAAGGACCAAAAGGGACGCTACAGCAAAACCACGTGCGCGCCGGAAGGCGTCTTGGGTCCAGCGAAATGTACGACGGGAAAAACGAACTGAAAGGGAGCGTAGAGAGCACGGCTGCGCGGGACTGGCTGTATCGCCCGCTTGGCGGGTCGATGTCTCAACTGTCCGATACCATGCCACAGCACTCACCTTTTACCAAACAACCTGAGGGATTCTCCAAATTCCAAGGAAAGTACGCCTCAATGATTCACATCATGCCATTCAATCAAAATCGACCATTAGATAGGAAGTTCAGTTACTTACTATCCAAAAGAACTAGTTAAGCTACCATGCCCTAAAATAGAGCCATAAGATACTATTCATTTATCTTTCGAGTGTTTGCAACCCTAGAGCGCAGAATTTCAGACGTTATCGTCATCGCCGGAGAGCAAGCCATCCAGCAGTGATCCGTCTGCATCCAATCCGCTCAACACGCCGTCGGCCAAGCCGCTCACATCGCCAAGCAAGCCGCCCACCTGATCTGTCTCGCCCGTACTGTCATCCTCGAACAAGGCGTCGAACAGATCGCCACCGCCGGTGACATCAGAACTGGAAGGACCAAGAATTTCGCTCAGAAGGTTATCAATTTCGTCGTCGGCCAGAAGAGGATCAGTGGTGCTGCCAAGAAGGCCTTCTCCGACCAGTGAGCCTGTGAGGCTGTTTTCGCCAACAAGACCGGCATAAAGGTCATCAAGCCCGCCCGAGGACGAGTCCGGAACGTCGACGCCAAAGGTATCCTCGTCACTCAGCAGGCCAGACATCAGATCATCGACCGCATCGAAAGACACTCCGCCCCCGATGTCGGCCACCACGTCCGTCACGTCATCCGTGGTTGCGCCGATGCCAAGCAGGTCATTCAGGAAACCATCATCTTCAGCGGTTTCATCTGCTTCCAGTGGATCGGAGTCCTGCGCGGCGTCATCCGAACCAAGACCAAGCAACCCGCCAAGGGCACTGCCTTCACCAAGCACCGACCCGAGCAAGCCATCCGGCCCAAGCATGTCGCCAACAATCGGAACGTCACCGATGATCTCGTCAACTAAGCCGTCATCTCCAAAAAGATCCTCCACGGCTCCGGGCACAACGCTGCCCTCGCCCAGCAGATCATCCACGGCACCGCCACCAAGGACAGGGCTTAGCAAGCTGTCGAGCACACCACCATCGCTGACAAGCGGCTCAAGCAGGTCATCGGCAAGGCCACCTTCCCCAAGGATATCCGCCAGAAGACCTTCGTCCCCCAGTATCACATTGATCGCACCGCCCAGATAACCGTCTTCGCCCATCAAATTTTCCAGCCCGGTCAGGTCGATGATACCATCATCACCAATCAGGCCGCCGAGAACATCATCAAGAATGCCGTCTTCACCCAGCAGACCGTCAAGAACGCCACCCTCACCCAGCAAGGTGTCGAGCACATTATCGACGACACCGTCATCGCCGATGACCGGATCAAGAATGGGATCAAGCGGGCCCTCTGTTTCGCTGTCATCAGCGTCTTCAAAGGGAAGTGTGACCTCGGGCTGTACAGTTTCGTCTTTGCGCAACTGTTCGATCTCGCCGGCCTCGTCATCTGCCAGCATCGTCGCCATGATCTCCGCAGAGGTACCGGCGTCTTCAATCTCCGAGGTACGACCCGCCGCAGAAACCGGCCCCAGCGCAGCACCCTCGGGTGCGAAGGCCAGTTCTTCGGCTTCTTCTGGCACTACCTCAGTCGTATCTACGGGGGGGCCGTCGAAAGGAGTCTCGGTTGAGCTCTGCTCCGGCAGCACTTCTGGTTCGCGGTCCGCAGTTTCCTGTTGGTCTGTGTCCGCTGCATCATCGACTACAGCGTCGCCGACCCCTTCAGCGAGAACTTCGGTCGCGCCACCTTGCATGGCCAGACCCATACCAATGGCGCTGGCGGATGCCCCATTAAGGACGGATGCTGGGCCATGGCGATCCGGATTGGGCGCACCACCTACAGCAGATGAAGCAGACGCCTCCCCCTGATGCTCAACCAGTTTATGCCGTCCTGTCTTTGCCGCCACCGAAGTTGCCCTCTAAATCTATGCATATCGCACGGCCGAACCGTGCAAAGAACCAAATATAGAATCATTGCGTGGCAGCACCTAAGTCGTCCAGCCACACTCAATACTATAGGGTTATATAGACCTAAAGCCAGTATGTGAAATAGTTAATTAGTATGTATTTGTAAGAAACGTCAGAAAGTCACCGCTAATTCGGAGCTTTCATATCAAAAGACACCTGAAGGAGAACCCTCAGATTTCCGGCCCGCCCAGCCACGCCATCGAAACCGGGCAAACCATGACCGCCGTTATCAATCAAATTTACATATGGCGCACTTCAGGCAAAATGGCGCGCTTCATATAAATTTAGCGGCCGAGGATGCGGAGGCCGCCACCGCGGTGAACGAGGCGATCCGGCATCATGCCCGTCTACCCGCTGATCTTCTGCGCGCACAGGCGGAACATGCAACGATCGCCGGGGCCGCCTGGGCCGCAGCCCGACAAGCGTCGGACTTCTCGATCTTCAAACCGCATCTTGAGAAAGTCGTGGCATTGGCTCGCGAGAAGGCCGAGGCGCTTGGCTATGACGGCCATCCCTATGATCCCATGGTCCAGATATTCGAGCCCGGCGAGACAGCGGCCAGTATTGCCACCTTCTTTGATGACTTGCGCAAAGGCATTCTGCCCGTTCTGGACAAGGCGAAGGGTCAACCTCGTCCACGCACGGATTTCCTGTATCGGGACTATCCACCAGAGCTTCAGCACCGTTTCGCGCGCGAGACAGCCCGCGCCCTTGGGTATGATTTTGACCGGGGGCGTCTTGATACTGCGGCGCACCCTTTCGAAGTCAGTTTCACGCGGAACGATGTGCGCATCACGTCGCGTTGGCCACGGGGCTATCTGCCCATGTCGATCTTTGGCACCATCCACGAAGTCGGCCATGCCCTTTATGAGCAAGGCATTGCACCAACCCATACGCGTGGGCCTTTTGCCACCAATATGATCGGGCTCTACGCCGTGGGGGCACAAGCTTTGGCATGCATGAAAGCCAGTCACGGTTGCTGGAAAACCATGTCGGTCGCAGCCCCGCTTTCTGGGCCGCTCATTTTCCCCGGCTGCGCGATACCTTCCGCGACCAGCTTACCAACGTGACCGAGGCCGAGTTTGTCGCCGCTATCAACCGGGTCGAGCCCGGACCGATCCGCGTCGAGGCCGATGAGCTGACTTATGATCTGCACATCATGCTGCGCGTCAGGATGGAGATGGCGTTGATGGACGGGTCGCTTGCTGTCGCTGACATCCCCCATGTCTGGCGCGACGCCATGCGTGATGACCTTGGCGTAGAGATCGCAGATGATGCCAATGGGTGTCTACAGGATGTGCACTGGTCGTCAGGCTATATCGGTTCCTTCCCGACCTACACGATCGGCAACGCAACCGCCGCGCAGCTCATGACACATTTTGACGATACGCGCGCCGACATTCGCGCAGCACTGGACCGTGCTGATACAGCCCCCTTGCGCGCCGCCTTGGGTGACGCCGTCTGGCAACATGGCCGCTCCAGATCCCGGGCTGGGATCGTGGACCAGTTGGGCATGAAACCGAACGACACGGGGCCTTATCTGGCATATCTGGGGTCAAAATTCGCGGCGTAGATCAACTGACGGAAAACCCTGGCTTGTGTCGGGGTCCGGTTTTAGCGCGATCAACCATTCTAGCCGAGAAACCACCCCGGTTGTTAAGCATTCGGTCCACCGTCGCCAGATCGCGTATCGGTGGCACGCTCATCCCGATTGTCCCTTGGATCAGGGGATTGTTTCATTTTTTGAGGTTCATCACCCAAAGCGAAAAGTGGACGGGTCAGCAGTGGCCAGTTTCAGTCAATCACGGCTTTCTATCGCAGATTTACGCAATGCACCGCGAAGCGCCCGAGACTGCAGCGGTTCGTTCAATGTGCTTTCGGCTTCGTATCCCATCCGGAGCATGGCCTTGCTTTCGTCGGGATGCCTTGGCGCAAACACCGATGCCCAGATCAGCGCGGCCACCTGCGGCTTGCGCTTGGCGGCGTCCGCCAGCTTGGCCAGCGCCGGTAACAGGGTTTGTTCAACTGCGTCAAAGTCTGTCCCGAGAGGGAAATCGGGCAGATGTTTCTTGCGGAAAGGCGACAGCCACCGTGCCAGTGTTTCTGGGGTGTTGCTGGTATGCGCAGACGGGATC
>JAGXHB010000112.1 GCA_024636425.1 Roseobacter sp. | reverse complement strand
TCAGATCACCCGACATCGCGGGCGCTGCGGGCGGTCCTGCCACCTGCCCCCCCGGTAACATTGACCGATGTGAAAGAAGTTCCGGGCTTTGGCATGACCGGCATGCTTGACGGCGAGCCCGTCAAAGTGGGTGGCGGAGAGTGGCTGGACAAGGGTTTCAAAGGGCTTGGGCTGCGCATCGGATCAGAGGCACCGGTTGCCCTGCCGATGTCCGATGTGCCACGGCCCGGCGTCAAAGCCGCCCTCGACGGATTGCGGGCCATGGGCATCCCCTCCCGCATCCTGAGTGGTGACCGGCAGAGTGCTGTCGCACGACTGGCCGCTGCGGTCGGAGTGTCGGACATCAAGTCAGGCGTCAGCGCGACAGACAAGCACGCCTATCTGGAGGATCTGAAAGCGCAAGGGCTCAACGTCCTGATGGTCGGGGACGGATTGAACGACACCGGCGCGCTGGCCGCCGCGCATGCCTCTGTCGCGCCGTCAACCGCACTTGACGCCTCGCGCAATGCCGCCGACGTGGTGCTCTTGCGTGAAAGCCTCGCAGATTTTCCGGTGCTGATCCGCATCGCGCGCGCCACGACCCGTCTGTCGCGGGAAAACTTTGCCATCGCTGCGGGATATAACGCCATCGCAGTGCCAGTGGCGCTCTTGGGCTATGCTTCACCGTTGCTGGCGGCGATCGCCATGTCGGTTTCGTCGCTGACGGTGCTGGCCAACGCCCTGCGCATCAGAGGTGTGAAATGAATATTCTGATCATCCTTATTCCGGTGTCGATCATCCTTGGCGCATTGGGGCTTTGCGCATTCCTATGGACATTGCGCAGCGGCCAATATGACGACACGGACGGCACCGCCGCCCGGCTGTTGCTGGACGACGATGAACCGCTTGAAAACCGCGACCCGGATTAAGAGTTCGGGCGTACCCGCGCACCGCTTTTGTCTGCAAACGCGGCCAGCCGCGCCCGCGCATCAGGCTGGGTGTTGACCACACCTGCGACCACGCTTTCGGCATAGGCGGCGTCCATCGCGGACATATTCTGCATGTGGCTGACCGCGCTGCAAATCGCGAAATTCGACAGCGGCAGGTTCTGCGCAGCCTTGCGCGCCAGATCCATCGCCGCCTCAAAGCTGGAGCCTTCGACGATATACTGCGCCAGCCCCAGATCGACGGCTTCCTGACCCTGATACACCCGCCCCGTCAGCATCATGTCGATCATGCGCGCCTTGCCGACCAGATCCGTCACCCGGATGGTCGCACCCCCACCGGTGAAGAGCCCACGCTGCCCTTCGGGCAAGGCGAAATAGGCGGTCTGGTCCATCACCCGGATATGCGCAGCGCTCGCCAGCTCCAACCCGCCGCCGACGACAGCCCCTTGCAGGGCGGCGATGACGGGAACGCCGCCATATTCCATCTTGTTGAACGCCTCATGCCAGCGCAGGCACACATGCATGAAATCGGCGGGGCTGCGGTCCTGTTCGTGGTGTTCGATCAGATCAAGCCCGGCGCAAAAGTGATCGCCCGCCCCCGCGAGGACGACCGCCCGCACGCCCGCACGCGGTGCTGCCGAAAAGAAATCGACCAGCTCTTCGATCGTGTCGATGTCCAGCGCATTGCGCTTGGCGGGACGGTTCAGCGTGACCACCCAGACGCCATCGTCCTGCGGATCAATGGCAAGGTTCTTGAAGCGGGTGACGTCGATCTGCAGGGCCATGAGTGTATCCTTGGTCGTTTCGGTACTTTACCAAAGCGGGATACCCCCGTCTGCGCGCGCTGTCTATCTCTTGGCGTCTTCGACGATCAGCACAGAGACCGACTGCGACATCAGCATCGCAGGTCCGAAACTGCTGAGAAACGGCACCTCCGCTGCGTCCAGCCCGACCCCGATCCGCACGATCTGATTGGCTGCGGCCATGCCCGTCGCATCAACAAGGTGCCAGCTTCCCTGCAGGTACACTTCGGCAACGGCGTGGAAATCCTGCGGCGTGACATAAGGCGCATAGACGCTGGCAAACCGCGCAGGGATCGCTGCGGCACGCGAAAGCGCAATCATCACATGGGCGAAATCGCGACAAACCCCCTTGCGCTGAACGAAGGTATCAAGCGCGGTGGTCTGAGCGTTGCTTGACCCCGGCACATATTGATACCGCTCGAAGATCCAGTCCCGCATCGCCGCAATCAGCGCGCCACCCGACAGATTGCCGTATTCCGCCGCAACAAAGTTCTGGAACTCGTCCGAGGGGCAGTAGCGGGATGGCATCAGATAGCGCACGGCATCGCTGGGCAACTGATGCGGCGGAACGCTGTCAAACTCCTCGATCCGCAAGGCAGGACGGTCAACATGGAACCGCGCCTGATAGCTGCAGCTGAGGTTGCCGTTGGTGCGGATGAGAATCCGTTCGCCCATACCCGCCTCACCAGCGATGGTGGCACGGTGCAAGGTATCACTGAGCACAAAGTTTTCGGACAGCACCTTTTGATCGGCAAAATCAGGTGCCTGAATTTGCAGGATCATGTCGGTCGGGCCGTTGACCTGATAGTCCAGCTTTACATCAATATCGAGGATCATATGGGATCTTTCCGGGATCGCTTTGCGCCACCGGAACGCGCGGCGCGAGGTTTTGGTCTACTGCCGCTGCATCCATTCGGCAATCGACAAGTAGGTCCGCAGATGTCTTTGGACATGATTGCGCCGAATTAAAATGCACGCCGGATCGGATCTGCTGGCGGGTTCTGACATGCATCGAACAAACAGACAGAAAAATTCGTTCGAAAATGTCATGCTGGTGCAATAATGGGGTTGAAACCCCTCTTGGGCTTGGGGTAGTAGGTCGCTCACGGGTCGTTAGCTCAGTTGGTAGAGCGCTTCGTTTACACCGAAGATGTCGGGAGTTCGAGCCTCTCACGACCCACCATTCTCCTTGAACACCCCCGCATTATCATCCTGCACATGCTGCACCGCACCCTTGCTGCGCGCATGAAAAAAGCCCTTTGAAACAAAGGGCTTCGTTCGGATTTAATGTCGGAGGCTGTCGCCGTCAGACGTCGGATTCGTCCGTGTCCGCAGTATCCGCTCTGGGCTTCGGGTTGGCGTTCTCCGATGGGGTCACCTGACGCACCTTCACCCGCATCAGCTTGCCGTTGCTCAGGTCTTTCTCGTTGATGACCTTGATCTTGCCCATGGGCAGCAGGTTCAGCTCGCGGTTGTCCGCCAGCGCCTCGCCCAACACGTCAAGCATGGCTTCAATCACAGGCTTTGCATCTTTTTTCTTGATGCCGGACCGCTCGACCACTGTGTCGATCAGTTCCTTCTTGCGCATCACCGGGCCCACGATCACGGCACGTGGCGCTTCAACCAGGGTCGGACCTGCCCCGGCAGGCTTGGGTTTGGCCGCTTTGTCAGCTTGCGACTGCTGGGCACCGCCGGTTTTCGCGGTCGCTGTCTTTGGCTTCATCTGTTTGATTGTGCTGCTCATGGAACTCTCTGCTTCCTTGGATAAGGTGTCCCTTTGGTAAAGCAAAACATGATTCAAATCCAGTGATCGTTGCAATTTGCCCTTGTTTGGCGGCTATATTCGGCCCCGCAGCCCGGTTTTTGCATTAAAATGGCCGCCCCCGTGCAGGGCCGGCCTTCTGATTTCAACTGCAGCGTGGGTTTAGTGCGCTGTGGCGCTATCCCCGCTGGCTGTTCTTTTCGCCAAGGCAGCCGCGGCGGCTGCATCTTCGGCATCCTGATCCCATTCGATAGGCTCGGGTCTGCGCACCAGCGCGTGCTCAAGCACTTCAGAAACGTGCTTGACCGGGATGATGGTCAACCCCTGCTTCACGTTATCAGGGATATCCGGCAGATCCTTCTCGTTCTCTTCAGGGATCAGCACGGTGGTAATCCCGCCGCGCAAGGCCGCAAGCAGCTTTTCCTTCAAACCGCCGATGGGCATCGCGTTCCCGCGCAAGGACACTTCGCCGGTCATCGCGATGTCGCGGCGCACGGGGATTTGCGTCAGCACGGACACGATCGACGTGACCATCGCCAGACCCGCCGAGGGGCCATCCTTGGGCGTCGCCCCGTCCGGCACGTGGACGTGAATATCCAACGTATCGAATTTGGGCGGCTTGATCCCGATCCGGGGACTGATCGACCGCACGTAGCTGCTGGCCGCATCGATGGATTCCTTCATCACATCGCCCAGCTTACCCGTGGTCTTCATCCGGCCCTTGCCCGGCAGGCGCAACGCTTCGATCTGAAGCAACTCGCCACCCACAGACGTATAGGCAAGTCCCGTCACGACCCCGACCTGATCTTCAAGCTCGGCCAGACCATAGCGGTGTTTCTTGACGCCGAGGAAATCCCCGATGTTGTCTTCGTTCACCGTGATCGTCTCGACTTCCTTCCGGATGATCCGGGTCAGCGACTTGCGGGCAACCTTGGCGATCTCGCGCTCAAGGTTACGCACACCGGCCTCGCGGGTGTAATACCGGATCATGCTGGTCAAGGCACTGTCTTCAATGACGAATTCCTTCGCTTTCAGACCGTGGTTCTTGATCTGCTTTTGCACCAGATGCTGCTTGGCGATCTCGCGCTTTTCATCTTCGGTATACCCCGACAGCGGAATGATCTCCATCCGGTCAAGGAGCGGCCCCGGCATGTTGTAGCTGTTCGATGTGGTCAGGAACATCACGTTCGACAGATCGTATTCCACTTCAAGATAGTGGTCCACGAAAGTCGCGTTCTGTTCCGGATCCAGCACCTCGAGCATGGCCGATGCAGGGTCGCCGCGGAAGTCCTGCCCCATCTTGTCGATTTCATCGAGCAGGATCAGCGGGTTATTCGTCTTGGCCTTTTTCAGCGCCTGAATGATCTTGCCGGGCATGGAGCCGATATAGGTCCGGCGGTGACCGCGGATCTCGGACTCGTCACGCACGCCGCCAAGGCTGATGCGGATAAACTCGCGTCCCGTTGCCTTGGCCACGGATTTACCCAAGCTCGTCTTGCCCACACCCGGAGGTCCGACAAGGCACATGATCGGGCCTTTCAGCTTGGAAGACCGCTGCTGCACCGCAAGATATTCGACGATCCGTTCCTTGACCTTCTCAAGGCCATAGTGGTCGTCATCCAGCACTTTTTGCGCCTTGACGAGATCCTTCTTGGTCCGCGACTTCACATTCCACGGGATCGACAGGATCCAGTCGAGGTAGTTGCGCACAACGGTTGCCTCGGCAGACATGGGCGACATGTTCTTGAGCTTTTTCAGCTCTGCGTCGACCTTTTCCTTGGCTTCCTTGCTCAGCTTGGTGTTCGCAATCCGCGCTTCAAGTTCGGCCACTTCGTTCTTGCCGTCCTCGCCATCGCCCAGTTCGTTCTGGATCGCCTTCATCTGTTCGTTCAGATAATACTCGCGCTGCGTCTTCTCCATCTGGGATTTGACGCGGGTCTTGATCTTCTTTTCGACCTGCAGCACGGACATCTCGCCCTGCATCAGGCCGTAAACCTTCTCAAGCCGTTCCGACACGGAGAGCGTTTCGAGCAGATCCTGCTTCTGTTCGACCTCGATGCCCAGATGACCGGCAACCAGATCTGCCAGACGTGCAGGTTCGGTTGCGTCCGACACGGCGGTCAGCGCTTCTTCGGGGACGTTCTTCTTGACCTTGGCATAGCGCTCGAATTCTTCGGTCACGGAGCGCAGCAAGGCTTTGGTGGTGGTTTCGTCGCCGGTTTCTTCGGTCAGGTATTCTGCTTTCGCCTCAAAAAAGCTGTCGTTCTCAAGGTATTCGGTGATGCGCACCCGCGCCTGTCCTTCGACCAGCACCTTGACGGTACCGTCGGGCAGCTTCAGCAGTTGCAACACGTTGGCCAACACGCCGGTCTTGAAAATACCGTCTGCGTCGGGATCGTCGATACCGGGATCCATCTGGCTGGACAGCAGGATCTGCTTGTCATCAGCCATGACCTCTTCCAATGCGCGAACCGATTTTTCACGGCCCACGAACAGCGGTACAATCATGTGAGGGAACACCACAATGTCGCGCAAGGGCAACACGGGGTAGGATGCGTTCAGAGGCTCTAACATGCTCTTTTCCTTATACTGCAAGACGACACCAGCCCCTATCATAGGCGACCTGTCGGTCATCTCCTGTTCTGAATAGGATATTTGGGGACCCTACTCGCCTGTTTCAATCCCCGACTGCCAGCGGCCCGTTTTCGTGATCGGGATTTGTGACAGAATGAACCGACCCGGTCAGACAGACAAGCGCGGATCGCCGCAAATTTGTCTCTTACGGTCAATTATCGGGGTGTTTCCGGCCCATGGCAAGCACAGGCCGGAGACGGATGTCTTACGCGGCTGCCGTTTCTTCCAGGAACGGATAGTCGGTATAGCCCTTCTCGCCACCCCCATAATAGGTGTCGGAATCACCCTCGTTCAGGGGCGCATCGCGCTCCAGCCGCTCGGCAAGGTCGGGGTTGGCAATATAGGGACGCCCAAAGGCCACCAGATCCGCCTCGCCGTTCTCGACCGTATCAATCGCCATCTGGCGGTCATAACCGTTGTTGCCCATATAGAGACCGTCAAACAGCTTGCGCAGCGCAGCAAGGCTGTGCCCTTCGGCAAGCTTGCGCGAGCCGCCGGTGGCCCCTTCGACCATGTGAAGATAGGCCAGACCGAACCTGTTCAGCTCTTTCACCACATATTCAAAGGTTTCCTGCGGGTCGTCATCAGCCACGTCATTGGCGGGCGAAAATGGCGACAGGCGCAGACCGACATGCGCACCGTCCCAGGCGTTTGTCACAGCGTCCAGCACTTCAAGCAGCAGGCGCGCACGGTTTTCGACCGACCCGCCGTAATCGTCATCGCGCTTGTTGGTTTTGGTCTTCAGGAACTGGTCCAGCAGATAGCCATTCGCACCGTGCACCTCGACCCCGTCAAAACCGGCCTTTTGCGCCATCTTGGTGGCGTGGACGAAGTCTTCGATCAGCCGCGGAATCTCCTCCGTGCCAAGCGCGCGCGGCTCCGACGTGGGTTCGAACCCGTTTGCGGTAAAGGTCTTCATATCCGCCGTGATCGCCGACGGTGCGACAGGCTGCTGGCCATCTGGCTGCAGCGACGTATGGCTGATGCGGCCCACATGCCAAAGCTGAACGACGATCTTGCCGCCGGCCTCATGCACGGCGTCCGTGACCTTCTTCCATGCCGCAACCTGCCCATCGGTATAGATGCCCGGCGTGGCGAGATACCCTTTGCCCTCGGGGCTGATCTGCGTGGCTTCGGTGATGATGATACCGGCACCAGCGCGCTGGCGATAATATTCGACATGCATGTCGCCGACTTCATCGGTGTCATTGTCCGCGCGGTTGCGGGTCAGCGGGGCCATCACGATCCGGTTCTGCGCGTCAATCGCGCCGACCTTCAGGGGGGTAAACAGCTTCTCGGTCATGGAGACGTCTCCTTTGTTTCTATTGCTTTGCTCAGAGCATTTAAGCCCGGGGTGCCGCACCACAAGGAAACCGGGGCCGTTTTATTTTTTGGCCCGCCGCTTGAATTGTCAAAGCGGCTCTATATCGCCCTGCGCCCTTGTGGCGTGAAAATCAGCCTGCCACACGTCGAAACGGCCTGCGGCAATCGCCTCGCGCATACCGGCCATGATTTCCTGAAAGTAATGCAGGTTGTGCCAGGTCAGCAGCATCCCCGAAATCATCTCCTGACTGCGGAAAACATGGTGCAGATAGGCGCGGCTGTAGTTTGAACAGGCCGGACAGATGCAGTCTTCGTCCAAGGGGCGTGGATCGTCGGCATGGCGGGCGTTCTTGATATTGACGACACCGTGACGGGTGAAAACCTGCCCCGTGCGGCCAGACCGTGACGGCAAGACGCAATCCATCATGTCGATGCCACGCGCCACGGCGCCCACGATGTCATCTGGCTTGCCGACCCCCATCAGATAGCGGGGCCGGTCGACGGGCAACATATCGGTGGCGAAATCAAGACAGCCGAACATCGCCTCCTGACCTTCCCCCACGGCAAGCCCGCCAACCGCGTATCCATCAAAGCCGATATCCACGAGCGCCTTGGTACTTTCCTCGCGGAAATCCCGCTCAAGACCGCCCTGCTGGATGCCGAAAAGCGCATATCCGGGCCGGTCCCCAAAGGCGTCACGGCTCCGCGCGGCCCACCGCATCGACAGCCGCATCGATTCAGCGATCCTGTCGCAGTCGGCGGGCAAGGCGGGACATTCGTCGAAGCACATCACGATGTCGGACCCCAGCAGCTTCTGGATCTCCATCGACCGCTCCGGTGTCAGCTCGTGACGCGATCCGTCGATATGGCTTTTGAACGTCACGCCTTTTTCCGTCAGTTTGCGCAGATCGGCAAGGCTCATCACCTGAAAACCGCCACTGTCGGTCAGGATCGGCTTGTCCCAGTTCATGAACTTGTGCAGCCCGCCCAAGCGGTCGATGCGTTCTGCCGTCGGGCGCAGCATCAGATGATAGGTATTGCCCAGCAGGATATCGGCACCTGTGGCGGCGACACTTTCGGGCAACATCGCCTTGACAGTGGCGGCCGTGCCCACGGGCATGAAAGCGGGCGTGCGGATATCACCACGCGGGGTCGAAATGACCCCGGTGCGGGCGGCCCCGTCGCGGGCCTGAAGATCAAAGCTGAACTGTTTCATAAGCGCGGCTATAGAATGTCGGAGGAAGGCGCGCAATCATGTCCTTCAGGACAATGTGGGGGGCGCGGGTCATAAGCGCGACCTCACCCGAGGATGAGGCTGGCAGATGCCGCCGGGGCTCTGCCCCGGACCCCGGGATTTTTCTCCATTTGGAAAATACGACTGCGCGTGCACACGGCCTAGTGGCTTGAGAAGCCTCCTGCGACCTGTTAGGCGACGGGGGATTTTGAGCGCGCCCGGAGTGAACGATGCAGGAATTGACATTTGGCTGGGAAGAATGGGTTTCCCTGCCCGAACTGGGGCTGCCCGCGATCAAGGCCAAGATCGACACCGGCGCGCGCACATCGGCGTTGCATGCGAGCGACATCGAGGTCTTCGGCTCTGACGCCAAGCCCAAGGTCCGCTTTAACGTGAACCCCGTTGCGGGCAATGATGACATCACCATCACCTGTTCCGCCCCGATCATCGACCGCCGCGAGGTCACGTCGTCGAACGGCGAATCCGAGCTGCGCTATGTCATCTCGACCAATCTGGATGTCGCGGGGCAAAGCTGGCCGATCGACATCACCCTGACCAACCGCGCCGGCATGAACAGCCGTATGTTGCTGGGCCGTCAGGCACTGACCGATCACATCATCATCTCGCCC
>JAGXHB010000111.1 GCA_024636425.1 Roseobacter sp. | reverse complement strand
GGCCCCCAGATCCTCCAGCAGGTCAGCGGTTCGTCTGCCGGTCACCACCGCCACACTGTCCAGAAGCCGTGTCGTGAGCGCGTCCTCATAGATCAGCATTGCTTCGAACTCTGGTTCCGGCGCATCGGCGCGATAAATGATGTCGGCCCAAACGGAATGGCCCAGCGTGTCGCAGACAAAGTTCTGAATGCACAGATTGATCAGACCATGCATCGTTCACCCCTCAAAGATTTCGAGGCTACCTTGCAAATACGGTGGTTAAGAACTGGCGAAAGATCGGGTGTAGTCGCACAGACTGATCAGTTTAAATCTCTTGGAATTATGTCGGATTGTCATAAGTCTCTGACAGACGCTCTCCATCAGAAGTCGGTAGGCGCACCTCCTTCCGCTTTGCGGCGGGCAACGAAATCAGCCAGTTCGTCGCGAATTGCGATATCAATCGGCGGTTCTTCAAAGCTGGCGACGATGCTTTTGAACATCAGATGCGCGCGCTCGGGCGTCCAGACCGCGCCGGCGGCTTCCCAGCCTTCGTAGTTTTTCCAGTCGCTCAGGAAAGGCTGGTAGAATGCGTCGGCATAGCGGTCCTGCGTGTGCTGGATGCCAAAGAAATGGCCTGCGTTTCCGACCGATTTGATGGCATCAAGCGCGATTTCGTCGGGGCCGGTGGCACAGATCACCGGATCCATATAGCGTTGAATTTGCTGTAGAACCTCGCAATCCATGATGAATTTTTCGGGGCTGGCGATCAGCCCGCCCTCCAGCCAGCCCGCCGCGTGATAGACCATGTTGGTGCCCGATTGCACCGCAGCCCAAAGGCTGTTCGACGTCTCCCACATCGCTTGCCCGTCGGGAACGTTGGCAGCACACACCCCCGAGGACCGCATCGGCAGCTTGTAGAAGCGGCACAATTGCCCCGTCATCTGGGTGGCGCGCATGTATTCCGGCGTCCCGAAGGCGGGCGCGCCGGTCTTCATGTCCACATTCGAGGTGAAGGTACCGATTGCGCAAGGACAGCCGGGGCGGATGATCTGGGCCAAGACGACAGCGCAAAGGGCCTCCGCCAGCGATTGGGCGACGGCACCGGCCATCGTGACGGGGGCCATCGCACCGGCCAGCGTGAAGGGCGTCACCACCAGCCCCTGCCCCCGGCGCGCAAGCCGCATCCAGCCGTCCAGCATGGGGATGTCATGCTTGAGCGGCGAGGTAGAGTTGATGTTAGTGTACATCCGCGGCGTGGCCTCGAACGCCTCATGGGTCAGACCGCCCGCGATGCGGACCATCTCCATCACATCCTCGACCCGTTCCTTGCCAAGACTGTAGGCGTGCATCACCTTGTCGGTGATCGTGAGCTTGTCGTAGAGCACATCCAGATGCCGGACCGAGGCGTGAATATCAACAGGTTCAACCGGATAGCCCCCCGCGAAATGGATGCAGTTGAAATACTGCGTCAGCTTCAGCAAATCCTGACACATCGCGCGCGTGCCGGGCACTTTGGTGCCAATCGACATGTCCCAATAATTGGGCGGTGACGACACATTGCCAAAGACCAGATGCTTGCCGCCGATGGTGATCTGCCGGTCGGGGTTGCGCGGCGTCAGCGTGAACTGCGCGGGCGCATGGGCGATCCATTCCATCACGAAATCACGCCCCATGCGGACGTTCTCGCCGTTCACGATACAGCCCGCCTCGCGCAGGATCCCGAGCGCCTCGTGGTTCAGGAATTCGATGCCGATCTCTTCGAGGATGCGCATCGCGCCGTCATGAATTGCGTCGACGCCTTCGGGTGTCAGCGGTTCGGTGGGGTGGTCGATGTTCACCGGCGGGTTCCACGGCATCTGTTCGATCACGGATGTGCCGCGTCGCGTCTTGGCACCGGCACGCCCGCCGGTACGGACCTTTCGTTTCAGATCGGTGTCGGACATCGCAACCCTCCCTCGGCCAGAACCAGAAGGCCCGATTGGCAAAGACGTCGCGTTCCCGTTTCCGACGGTAAATGTCGCTTTCAGTATGATGCCCTAGCGCGTTTGATCATCCAGCCATCGCGGCAAATGGCTGATGTCCGGCAGCACCGCATCCGCGTAGGGGCCAAGATCATCCGCACGCGCCAGCCCCGTCAGAACCGCGATCCGCATCATGCCGGCCGCTTCTGCCGCCAGCAGATCGTGGGTACTGTCCCCGATCATCGCAATCTCGCTGGGCTGCAAACCGACATGCGCGGCGAATGCCAGCAACTGACCCGCTGCAGGTTTGCCACCAAATCCGCTGTCGAATCCGGCGATAAAATCGAACATCTGCGTCACGCCGGCCTTGTCCAGATGGGCGCGCGCTGGCGCTTCGGCATCGTTCGTCGCGACCCCCAGACGCAAGCCGCGATCCTGCAACCGTCCAAGCAGCGGCACCAGCGGCGTGACTTCGGTCTGGGGGGCGCGCGCCGCTTCGGTGTTCAGCACGTCTATCAACCCCTCCAGCGACAGTTCGGGCACGTGCGGGGACAACACTGCCGCGACCTCGCCCGGGGTGCCGGCAATCACGATGCTGTCGCGCGAAAACGCGTTCGCGGCCATGTCAAACCCCACAGCAGCCCCAAGAGCCGCAGCGCGGTCCGGATCATCTCCGCTGATCCGGGTCAGGAACGCCTGAGCCCACGCCTGCCAGGTAGCGCCAAAGTCGAACAGCGTCCCGTCTTTGTCGAAAAGCAGCGCCTTGATCACGGTCATGTCCAGTTCACCTGTTCTCCGCCGGGCAGTGACTGACGGGCCTGCATGATACGGTCGTAGGGCGCATGGATGCTGTCCGAGAATTCAATCACCCAGGCGTCATCCATCATCAGGAAATCAAGCACAGCGCCCAGAAATACCGGATCGCTGACGCGGGCACGCAGATCATCGACCGAGGCCCCCGTTGCGCCCATGAAGGTCGGCATCAAATCGTCGCTTGCTGCCAGCCAGGCCAGCGCCTGAAGGGCAAAAGCTTCGGCAGCGTCTTGCTTGAGCATGGGGTCCGGTTCCTTTGTCCTGCGTATGACAACCATTTATTAACCAAAAGTGTCAATTGATAAGTGCCAGCGCATAAAATCTGTTGGAAGGTATGACAAGTGCAGGGCAGTATCCTTATCGTCGACGCTGTTTCGACAAATCGCATCATTTTGAAAACCAAACTCTCGTCTTCCTACTACAACGTCCTGCAAGCCACCTCTGTCCGGGAAGCGGTCGAGATGTCCCTGAGAAACCCGCCGGATCTCGTGGTCACGGCGCTGCACCTGCCGGATGGTGATGCGGCGGGCCTGTGCGAAAGCCTTGCCGCGACCCCGCAGACCAGCCACCTGCCGGTTCTGGCCATCGCAGATGCGGAGGATTCCGCCGCGCGGCAGCTTGTGCTGTCCAAGGGCGCGCAGGACGTGCTGGTCAAACCGGTGTCCGGAACGCTGTTGCTCAGTCGGGTGCGCAGCCTGATCCGGGCGCGCCGCAAGGCAGATGAATGGGTGCAACGTGCCGAAACGACCCGCACCTTTGCCTTTGCAGAAACGGCTGGCAGCTTTGATCTTCCCGCCCGCATAGAAATCGTAAGCGATGACAGAAAGCGGCACATTTCCCTTGCGGTGCAAATGCGCAAAACGGGGCACAGCAGAGTGACCCTGTCCACGTTTCGCGACGCGCTGCAGTGCCTGCAAAACGACACGGCTCCGGATGTGTTTGTGCTGGTCCTGAACAGCGACATCCGGGCGGCACTTGACCAGTTGAACCTCATCTCGCTGATCCGCGCCAACACGGAAACGGATGGCTGCGGCATCCTGATCATCAACCCCGGATCGGACGCCGCCGTTTCCGCAGCGGCCCTTGATCTTGGGGCGGATGATCTGATGCAAGGCGCGCTGGATCAAGGGGAACTGGCGATGCGACTGACCGGACTTACCCGTCGCAAGCGGCAGGTCGAACACATTCAACGCTGCGTCGATACCGGCCTGCGCGAGGCGATTTTTGATGCGCTGACAGGGCTTTACAACCGTCGCTATGCCGCGTCCGAGCTTGACCGGCTGACGCAAAAGGCCGCAACGACGGGCAGTTCGGTCGCGGTCATGCTGGCGGATATGGATCACTTCAAAAGCATAAACGATCGCTTTGGACATGCTGCCGGAGACGCGGTTCTGGTCGAAACCGCCCGGCGGCTGCGCGCCCTTGTACGCGCCGAAGACATGGTTGCTCGCATCGGCGGGGAGGAGTTTCTGCTGGCCATCGTCAACACGACCGAAGCAGACGCAAAGCGGCTCGCCAACCGCATCTGCAAAACCTTCCGCGACAGCCCTTTTCGCCTGCCAGGCATATCCCAAAGCACTACTGTCACCCTGAGCATCGGAATCTGTATGGCGTCCGGTCAGGACGTTGCGGGGTCCAACGGTCTGATCAACCAGGCTGATCGCGCGCTCTACGCGGCCAAACACCGCGGCAGGAACTGTGTGCGCTTCGTCCGGCCCGCAGCCTGATGATGTACCCGAAGAACGTCTGTCAGCAGAAAACGCTTTGCGAATTGAAGTATCCGGTCCATCCATTCCTCTTATAGTTGTTCCCGTCAGGATTGCCCCCGATGATTGCAGACAAGCCCATGATCGGCATGACCCTTATGCTGGGGTTTTGTATCGTTGCACCCATGGGCGACGCCGTGGCCAAGCTTTTAGGCGTGTCGGTGCCGCTGGTGCAGGTCGTGCTGATCCGCTTTGGCGTTCAGGTCTTGCTGCTGGCCCCGCTCATCTGGACCACCCGCAGACCTTGGCGCATGGACAGGCGCACCCTTTGGCTGACGTTGCTGCGCACCGTTCTGCACATCATGGGGATCGCGGCGATGTTCACTGCGCTGACCTATCTGCCGCTGGCGGACGCAGTGGCAATCGTGTTCGTCATGCCGTTCTTCATGTTGATCCTCGGCAAATATGTCCTGTCCGAGGAGGTCGGCAGGATGCGGCTCTTCGCATGTATCGGCGGTTTCATCGGCACGGTACTTGTTGTGCAACCCAGCTTTGCCGCAGTCGGCTGGCCCGCACTCCTGCCCGTTTTTGTGGCGGCAAATTTCGCTGTCTTCATGTTGGTCACGCGCAAGATCGCCAAGCAGACCGACCCCATCAGTCTTCAGGCCATCAGCGGTGTCATGGCCGTCGCGTTGATGATTCCGCTTTTGTGGTTCGGGCAACCGCTTGGCCTGCGCGCACTTGATACGATCCGCCCGGATGCGCATCAATGGATGCTCCTGATCTCGATCGGCGTTCTGGGCAGCATCGCACATCTGCTGATGACTTGGTCGCTGCGCTATGCCGCGTCAGCCACGCTTGCGCCGATGCAATATCTCGAGATCCCTTTCGCCACCGTGATCGGCCTGCTGGTGTTCGGCGATTTGCCCAATGCGCTGGCCACAGTCGGCATCATGATCACCATGGCCGCGGGGTTGTTCATCGTCCTGCGGGAACGGGCCAGCGGGCGGCGTCTGGCTGCTGCAGCGCCTGTAGAACTGGCTCAATAACCCGTGCCGGCAGGATCAAAAGCGCCGTTGGGCGCGTCATGCTGAGCGTCATCGGCCCGGTCGCACGGTTCGAGGTGCCAACGCGTCCGAGAGGGTCAAGCGTCAGCCCGTTGATCGGCCATTCCAGCCCGGTGCTTTCGCCGTCAACCGGAGCAAGCGGATAGATCGACACAACATCGCCCGCCCGCGTCGGCACCGTGATCCGGGGCGGCGCAAGCAGAACGATATGTGCGTCTCCGAGCAGCACACAAGGGCGGTCCGCAAAGCGCGCAAGCGTGCTGAACGCGGCAAGCTGATGATCGACCCGCCCGCCCAGAAACCCCACACCCACAACCGCCGGGGCCTCTATATGTGCAAGAGCCTTGTCAAAATCGGTTGTTTCCTGTTCACTGATCCTGAATTGCCGGTCTGGGGGGATCTGCAAAAGACTTGCTGCTGTTACCGAATCGAAATCGCCGATCAACGCCGCGATGGGTGTGCCCGACGCCTGCGCGAGCGCCGCACCGCCATCCACGGCAACGCAAAGCGGCGCAAGCTTTAAGGCGGCGGAAAGTTCTTTGATGCTACCTTGTCCTCCACCGACCAAGGTGATCGGACTAAAACTGGAAACAATCGGCTTTTTCATGCACTTTTCTCGCAATTTTGGAAACTGGCCACAAAGATGACACTAAATGATACGGGCCACGGCACAGATTCGAGCCCCTTTAGACTTGAAGCCCATGGTAAACAGTAAGCTGCAATAAGGCAGAGGACGACCATCCGATGATGAATAACAATAAAATTCTGACGGTCTCGTACGGCACTTTCTCGTGCACGTTGGAAGGCTTTGACGATTCATTCGGTACCATGAAGGCGATTGCAGAGTATTTTCGCGATCTGGCATCGGAAGACCGGTATTTCGGAGCGGAACCGCCGCAACCTGATGCAGAGATGTTGGCTCATATCGCCCAACGCGAGATTTCCCGCCGGGTCGAGGCGCGCGAACAGGATGGCCGGATCGTGCTGAGCGCGCGTAGCGCAGAGGCAGAGCCCCCTGCTGCCCCCGAACCCAAACGTCATGCCCTGACAGCGCCTGCGGGGTCATCATATGTCTCGTCTTCATTCGCGCCGCGCCGCCCGAACGAGATTTCGGC
>JAGXHB010000110.1 GCA_024636425.1 Roseobacter sp. | reverse complement strand
TCGAGGATCTGTCCTATGCCGGGTTTCGCCGTGCCGCCGAACTGGCCCGTGCCGAGGTGATCGGGGTCGAGATGGATGATCACGGCGTCATCCCTGAAGCCCTTGAGGCGGCCGCGCGGACGTCGGGCGCGCAGGTATTCTGTACGACGCCCGAAGTGCAAAACCCCACGGGCGGCTTTACGCCGCTTTGGCGGCGCGAGGAACTGGTGCGGGTCGCCGCGCGCAACGGGATGGAGATTCTCGAGGATGATTGCTACCGCAATGGCAGCCCGCGTGCGGCCAGCTACCGCGCCATCTTTCCGCGCCATGCGTGGCATGTGTCGTCGATCTCCAAATCCCTGACGCCAGCGCTGCGGATCGGGTTCGCGATCGCACCCGCCCACCGGTCGGCTGACTTGCGGCGCGTGTCCGAATACGGGTTCTTTGGTGTTGCACAGCCCTTGGCTGAACTGACGCGCATTATACTGTCCGACCCGCGTACCCGCGAAGCGGCGGTGCGCGTGCGTGAAAAAATCGCCGAATATGTCGAGGTCGCGGTCAATATCCTAGGGGGTCATGATCTGAAGTGGGATCGCGAAGTGCCGTTCCTCTGGCTGACGCTGCCATCCGGCTGGCGCAGCGCCGCGTTTTGCCGCGCCGCCGAGCAGCAGGGCGTCCAGATCAAGTCAGCGGACGAATTTGCGCTGCGCGACGGACGCGCGCCCCATGCGGTGCGGATCGCGGTCAACGGACATATCGGGCTGCAATCTTTTGAAGCGGCCATGCAGCGTCTGCGCGGGCTGCTGGACAACCCGCCAGAACAGATCGCGGTGTGAGATTTATGGGGTATTATTTTACCTAATTTGCAACATATTGATAAGACTTGATTATTTAGAGCAAGCGTCGCTTGACGTGGGAATTGGCATGGCTATAACCCCTCCATCACATAGCGGGGTTCGGTTTCGGACCCTTTCACCACATTAACGGGAATTCCCTCCATGAAAACCTTTTCTGCAACACCGGCAGATATCGACAAGAAATGGATCATCGTCGACGCTGAAGGCGTTGTCCTTGGCCGTCTTGCATCGATCATTGCCACGCGTCTGCGTGGCAAGCACAAGCCTTCGTTCACCCCTCACATGGATTGCGGCGACAACGTCATCGTGATCAATGCCGAGAAAATCCAGATGACCGGCAAGAAGCGTGAAGAGCACTTCTACTGGCACACCGGCCACCCCGGCGGGATCAAATCGCGCACCAAGGAGCAGATCCTTGAAGGCGCGCACCCCGAGCGTATCGTGACCCAAGCGGTCAAGCGCATGCTGCCCGGCAACCGCCTGAGCCGCCAGATCATGACGAACCTGCGCGTTTACGCCGGTTCCGAACACCCCCATGAGGCGCAAAGCCCCGAGGTTCTGGACGTTAAATCCATGAACTCTAAAAACACGCGGAGTGCATAAGCATGGCTGATGAAATCAAAACACTCGAAGGTCTTGAAGCGGCCGTAACCGAGAACATCGGGGCCGTTCAGGGCACCGAAGTCGAATTGACCCCCCGCGAGCCCGTCCGTGACGCGCAGGGCCGGTCCTATGCCACAGGCAAGCGTAAGGATGCGGTCGCCCGCGTCTGGATCAAGCCCGGCTCCGGCAAGGTTATCGTGAACGGCAAGCCGCAGAACGAATATTTTGCACGCCCCGTTCTGCAGATGATCCTGCAGCAGCCCTTCACCATCACAGGCACCGACGGTCAGTTTGACGTTGTGGCAACTGTAAAGGGTGGCGGTCTGTCGGGTCAAGCCGGTGCGGTCAAGCACGGTGTCTCCAAGGCGCTGCAGCTTTATGATCCCAGCTTGCGCGGTGCGCTGAAAGCGGCAGGCTTCCTGACCCGCGACAGCCGCGTCGTCGAGCGTAAGAAATACGGTAAGGCCAAAGCGCGTAAGAGCTTCCAATTCTCCAAGCGTTAAGCTTTACTTTACGGCAGATATGGAAAAGGCCGCTCCTTCGGGAGCGGCCTTTTGCGTTGATGCATAACGCCGACCGGCCCTTCGGGGAGAGTTTATCTGGCAAAATGAAGCCGCTGGGGGTTCTTTTGTTTTGGGACCGGCATGATTAGGTTGACCATCAAAGACAAAGGAGATGTCCCATGCGCTATTCCGTTCTAGATCTGTCGCCGGTGCCCGAAGGGTTCGAGGCGCGTGATGCGATGGTCAACACCGTGGATCTGGCCCAGAAGGCCGAAACTGCGGGCTACAACCGTTTCTGGCTGGCGGAACATCACAACATGCCGGGCATCGCGTCTGCGGCCACTTCAGTCGTGATCGGACATGTCGCCGATCATACAAAGACAATCAGGGTGGGCGCAGGCGGTGTGATGCTGCCCAACCACGCGCCGCTGGCGATAGCAGAGCAGTTCGGCACGTTGGCGACCATTCATGGCGACCGGATTGATCTGGGGCTTGGGCGCGCCCCCGGAGGTGATCAGGCGGTTTATCATGCATTGCGTCGCGGGATGCAGGGCGGCGACCGCTTTCCCGAAGATGTGGCCGAGCTGATGGGCTACCTGGGCGACGCGCCGCCAAACGCGCCCGTCAAAGCCCATCCGGGGCAGGGCACGCATGTGCCAATCTGGATTTTGGGATCCTCCCTTTATGGCGCACAACTTGCCGCGCATTTCGGGCTGCCTTACGCTTTTGCCTCGCATTTCGCACCGGACGCGCTGGAGGATGCCGTCGCGATCTACCGGCGCGATTTCAAGCCGTCGGCGCAGTTGGATAAGCCTTATTTCATGCTGGCCGCCAACGTGTTCGCGGCCGACACGGATGCAGAAGGTGCTTATTTACGGACCTCGATGCAACAGGCTTTTGTGCGGTTGCGGACGGGCCGGCCCGGCAAACTCCCGCGTCCGGTCGAGGATATCGACGGCGAGGTCGGCACCCAGATGCGGATGGCCGTCGATCAGGCGTTGCGGATCACGGCGGTGGGCAGCCCTGACAGCGTGCGCGCACAGCTTGAGGGACTGATCGCTCGGTACCAGCCTGATGAGCTGATCCTGACGGGCCAGATCCATGACCATGCCGCGCGGGTGAAATCCTTCGAGATTGCGGCGGATGTGTTGCAAGGGCTGAACCGGCGCGACGCTGCCTGATCCGGGCGTTCCCTAGTCATCCGGCCCGACGAGCCCGAGCCCCCGGAGGTAGATCCCGATCCCGCTTTCCAGAAGATCGTCAGCGGGAAAGGGCGACGCCCGACCGGGGGAGTTGCGGGCGAAAAGTTCGACGACCCCGTGGCTCATCGCCCAGATATGCGCCGAAAACATTGATGCAGGGGGGCGCTTGTCCGCGGGAATATGCTGGCTGAGATCGCTTGCGGCCTGTTCCAGAACACCGTTGGCGCGGTTGGCGGCAGCGGCCAGTTCTGGCGTGCGGTTGACGGAAATCCCGCTTTCGAACATCGCGATATAATGACCGGGATGGGCGCGGGCAAATGCCAGATAGGCCCGACCCGTCGCCTCGAACGCCTTGAGCGCAGAAGGCTGACCGGAGGCATAGGCCGCCTCCATCGCTTCGGCAAATATATGGTAGCCCTGAAGCGCCCCTTCGGCGATCAGATCTTCGCGCCCTTCGAAATGGCGGTAAACGGCGGCGGGGGTAACGCCTGCTTCTTTCGCGGCCTCGGAGAGGGTGAAACCTGTCGGACCGCGCAATTCGATCAGTTGCAAGGCACCGTCGATCAGGGCCTGGCGCAGGTTGCCGTGGTGATAGCCGCGTTTAGGCATCCCAGATGTCCGGTCCGCCACAGATCGTGGTGTCGATCGCACCGATTGCTTTTTCGTCCTTGCGTGCATAATCGAAGCTGTGCAGCACCGTGCGGATTGCGTTCAGCCGTGCACGGCGCTTGTCGTCGGACCGGATGACGGTCCAAGGGGCTTCGTCCGTGTGCGTGCGGGTGAGGGTATCCTTGATCGCGGCGCTGTAATCGTCCCAAAGTGCGAGGCCCTTGACGTCGATCATGCTGAGCTTCCACTGTTTGCGTGGATCGCTTTCGCGCGCCAGCATGCGGCGCAGCTGTTCGGCGCGGCCCACGTTGAGCCAGAATTTGAAAAGATGGATGCCGTCCTCGACCAGCATCGCTTCGAACGGAATGACCTGTGCGAAAAAATGCTCGCGCTGCGCATCGGTGCAAAAGCCGAAGACAGGCTCCACCACGCCGCGATTGTACCAGGAGCGGTCAAAAAATACCATCTCACCCGCCGAGGGCAGATGTTGGATGTACCGCTGGAAATACCATTGTCCGGCTTCGGTTTCAGTAGGCTTGGACAAGGCGATCACACGCGCTGCACGCGGGTTCAGGTTCTCGCGGAACCGCCCGATTGTGCCGCCCTTGCCCGCGGCATCGCGACCTTCGAAAACCATGGCGACGCGGGTGCCTCTGTCGCGCGCCCACGCCTGAAACCTGACCAGTTCGATCTGCAAACGCTCCATCTCGCGCTTGTATTTCTTGCCGCCCATTTCTTCGGAATGGGGGTAGCTATCACTGAGGATATCGTCCTTGTCGGCGCGCTTGATCTCGTTGCGGATCGCATCGGGGGCGTCGTTTTCAAAATAGTCACTGATCGCACCGTCAAATGGTAGGTCCATCATGGCCTCCTGATACCGCTGTCGTCGGTTCTAATATGAAGCGTTTCAACGCCTAGCGCAAACCCGCACGGCCCACCGCGCGGTCGATTGCGGCCAGCACTGCGGCGCGTTCGACATGCTGTGGCATGTGGCCGATGCCCGGCAAGCGGGTCAGGTTGCCGTCCGCCAGTTGCGTCACCATCACTTCGGCGTGGATGTCGATGGGGACAATGGTATCTGCGGTGCCATGGATCAGCTCAACGGGCATCGTAAGGCGGTCATACTGGGGCACCATCTTCTCCATATGCGGATAAAGCCCGTTCACCTGCTGCGCATTGGCCCGCATGGACGGTCGGCGCAAGGACAGGTCCACCCCGATATGTTCAGCATATCCGGCGGGTGTTGGTTGCGGGGCGAAGATCGAGCCGACGCTTGCGGTGACGAATTTTTCGGGCAGGAAGGCGGTGATGAGCGGAATGACGACCGCGCTGCCAAAGGTGGAGCCTGTCAGCTTGTACTGCCAGCCCAGATCGCCGGGCCAGGTTTCCGACACCGCCGAGACAAGAACCATCGCAGATGTCTGGTCGGGACGGAGCAGACCCCAGGCAATGGCGACAGCCCCGCCAAAGGAATGGCCCAACACCACCGGGTTGCTGACGCCCAGCCGGTCGGCTGCCTGTTGCAAGATCGCGGCCTGTTCGGTCGGGGATGCAGCCGTGGCGTTGAACGCGCCGCGATGCCGGGGCAGGTCATCTGACCAGCCAAGGCCGGGCCGGTCGAACAGAATGACACGGTAGCGGGTGGCCAGTTCCTCCACCATGTCAAAGGTGAAATCCCGCATGTTGCCTGACGCGCCATGCAGCAGCACCAGATCGGGGCCACTGCCGATCACCTTTGCATGGACGGTAACGCCGTCAATCTCCAGCAGCTCGCCAATCGGGGGGTAGGCGGTTGCGGCTGCGGCCTCGCGCTGGTGCGCGCGCCACTGGGTCAGGGCCACCAGCCCGATGACAAGAAGGGCAACCCCCAGAAGCACATTACGTCCCAATGTCGTTCAAATCATAGGGTGTGGACTGGTAGATCTCGTTGATCCAGTTGCCATACAGCAGATGGGCGTGGCTGCGCCAGCGGTTCAGAGGTACCTTGCTGGGATCATCTTGCGGGTAATAATTGCACGGCACATTGATCGCGATACCCGCTTCGACATCGCGGTCATACTCATCCTTGAGGGTGTCGCGATCATATTCGAGATGGTTGAAAATATAGAGCGCGCGGTGCGCCGGATCCTCGACCAGACAGGGGCCAACCTCGTCACTGCCCAGAAGGATGTTGAGCCCCGGCACCGCTTCAACTTCGGCGCGGCGCATTTCGGTCCAGCGGCTGACGGGGACCACGCAATCATCGGAAAAGCCCCGAAGATAGGGCGAGGACGGCGCAAGGTTCTGATGGCGGAAGCATCCGAATGCCTTATGAGAAAGCAAGTGCTTGGGAACGTTGTGGAAATGGTTGATCATCGCCATGCCGCCCCAGCAAACGCCGAAGGTCGAATGCACATGCGTCTGCGTCCAGTCCATCACGCGGGCCAGTTCGTCCCAATAGGTCACATCAGAGAAATCCAGATGCTCGATCGGGGCACCGGTGATGATCAGCCCGTCGAATTTCTCGTCCCAGATGTCTTCGACGGGGCGATAGAAGCTCTCCAGATGATCTGCTGCCGTGTTGCGCGACTGGTGGTCGGACATGCGCAGCAGGTTTAATTCGATCTGCAACGGCGTCGCACCGATCAGTCGGGCAAACTGGTTTTCGGTCTGGATTTTCTTCGGCATCAGGTTCAGCAGCGCGATGCGCAAGGGGCGAATGTCCTGCGTCGCCGCCTGATGCTCGTCCAGCACCATCACACCTTCGCGCGTCAGCACGTCATAGGCAGGCAGGTCAGAGGGCAGCTTGATCGGCATGAGTGGTATTTCCAAGTCTTGTGAGCGGTTCAGATAGGGTGCGAGGGGTCCGGTGCCAAGTCCCTAACAGTTAATTGCTTCTGCGATCAGCTCGACGAAATCCGCTTCGGATTTCAAGGTGCCGACCTGATCTGCGGTCACGGTGACGCCCCAGCGGGCCATCGCCTCGTATCGCGGCTGGCGGTGCGCCAGCGCCTTGGCATAGGTCCAACGGATGAACGCATCAGGATCAACGTCGCCTTCCAAGAATTTGTTTTCATTCAGATATTCCTTCCACACGCGGGTCAGGAATTCAGGTTGATAGGCCATCGGCTTAGGGGCCTTGTCGAAGCGCCGGATCAGCTCTTCGGTATGGGCGTCATCACCCTTGATCCAGACCAGCAGGCATTCGTCGGACAGGGTTTGCATCAAGGGGTCGGCGTCGTCCTGCGGGTCGATCCATTCGCAGATCGACCCGCCGGTGTCGCAGATGAAATGCGGATAGCCATAAAGTGCCTCGGCGCGGGTCGCAAAATGCGCCGTATCGCGCAGCGCATTGATTTCGGCCTGTTTGAACGCTTCCTGACGAGTGGCATAATCGGCCATCGGCAAGCCGCCCTTTGCCGCATCGCCCGGTTTGCCCAACCAGGTTGCCACGGGCGTCAGATTGTCGAAGGTGATATTGGACCCGATGTAGATACTGTCGCTCAGCAGCAGATCGCGCAGGAACGGCACCTTCATCGCCTCCGCCTTAGCGTTGTCCGCAATCGTTTCGCCCAGATAGCGCGTGCCAATGCGGTAATCGATGGAGTAGTGAAACCAGTCGCCCGACCCGCGCAGCAAATGCGCCATATGGGTCTTACCCAGACCCGACATGCCGAAAACCAGCACCTTCTTGCGCGGTGCCGCGCGCCAGGCATCAGCAGAGGAGTAAAGCATGGGGCAGCGTCCTGTGATCAAAGCGTTTTGGCATGATTAACGGATGCATTCCCGATAGGCCAGACAGAGCAGCCGCAAAAGAAAAGGCCCGACGCTGAGATGCGACGGGCCTTTGTGTCTTGAGAATGTTGTTCAGCTTAGAAAGAGAAGCCGACCTTTACGCCAATCGCTACTGCTTCGTTGTCGGTGAAGACACCAGCAGGGGCCGCGGCACCAGCCCTGGTCTCTGCGTTACCGATATTGATGTAGCGAATACCTGTGGTGATCTTCATGTTGTCGTGCGTATACGTCGCGGCCAGCGCGAGGCTCTTGTTGCCATCGGTTGGACCAAGGTTGCCGGTAAAGCCCCCGTTGGATTTCTCGTACCCGACCGTTGCCGCAACAGACCACATATCGTTCAGTCTACGACCCACACCAAGGCTGTAGGTATAGACGTCGTCCGCATAGCTTAACAGTGGGCTGCCTGCTACACCGCCGGTACCCGGTGTGCGCGTATAAACATCGGGTGCGATCTGAAAGGATGACCAGTCAGTCCAACGCACACCACCGAACAACAGTGTATCGGCTGCAATACCCGTCTGGAATTCCAGATTAACTGATTGCGGTGTTTCGATCTCGCTGATTGAGTTTACATTCAGACCCTGAAATGAATTCTCTGTTGTATCTACGTCGTACTTGATTTTCGAGTTATAGGTCAGCGAGACGCGCATAGCGATTTCGGGCATCTCGTAGGCCACACCCAGAACATAGCCGATCCCGTATTCCCGGTCACCTTTTACTGAATAGGGTGTGCCTGCAAGGGCCGGAAGTGCAGGATTTAGTCCAGTAGCAAATGGGATGAAGGCAGATGCTTCAATGCTTTGAATGCGAAGACCGCCATGCACGCTGAAATTGTTCGGCATTTTGTAGCGCAGCAATCCGGTCAGCGCATGGCTTCTAAATTCAGCCGTTGATCCTTGGGCGAAATAGCCGGTTCCGGTCGGATAATCGACGTCCGCACCAAAAGGCTGGTCATAAATGATCGCATAGGAAAGCTGATCATTGATGTCCGCCTTATAGGCGGCACCGAATGTGAAAAAATTGTCGGTCATGTTACCGGAGGCAACGCCTGGTGTGACCAGTCCACCAACACCCGACGTATCAGGCGACACCGCGCCAAGGCTGAACTCCGCGTAGCGGCCTGCTTCGAAAAGCGCCGTGATGGACTGACCGGACCGGTCGATCCCGCCTGCATTTGCGGCTGTGGCACCGCCCATGAGAGCTGCGATTGCTAAATATCTGTAAGTCATACTGATTACTCCTCCCCAGAAGCAGTCACCTGCACGCCAAATGCGCACGGTATTGCTCAATTCAAACGGCTATGCTGGAACGAAGTCAATTCTTGACGATAGGTAAAGCATGTACATGTCCATAAGACTGTTGCAGGGAAACTATGCTTTTTGGTGCGTCTCTACCCGGAGATTGATATAATTGCCGGCAAAGATGATCGCGGCCCCCACGAAAACCCATACGTCAAGCGCTTCGGCATAGACCAGCATGCCGATCACGGCGATAACCGGCAGGCGCACGAAATCAATCGGCACCACGACAGTAGCCGGCGCGATCGACAGTGCTTTGGTCAGACAGAAATGCGCCAGAAGCCCCGCAACGCCGATCAGCAGCAAAAGCGGGCTGTGCGCCACCGTTGGCAAAGCGATGTCACCATCATAGCCGGCTGTCACCAACCCGAACCCAAGCTGCGTTACGGTGAGATAAAACAGGATCGTCGTGATCCCTTGGGTGCGGGTCAGGCGTTTTGTCAGCATGATCGTGAAGGCAAAGAAGATCGCGCTGGATGCGGCGGTGATCACGCCGGGGTTGATGCCTTCGACACTGGGGCGCGCCACGACCAGAATGCCGATGAACCCCAGCATCGCCGCCAAGGCCCTCACTTTCGTGAGCCTTTCGCCAAGGATCAGGGGCGACAGCACGATCACCCAGAGCGGCGAGGTGAATTCAAGCGCGAAGACTTGCGCCAGTGGAATGACCGTCACAGCATAGAACCAAAGGTTCTGCCCGGTGAAATGCGCCAGGTTGCGCCCGATCTGCAAACCGAAATTGCGGGTGTTAACCTGCCGCCATGCTCCGGTCGCAAACGCCACGCTCAGCACCACGATGACGCCGACCAGCGAGCGATACATCATGATCTCGAATGTATCGTAGAGGCCCGCCAGTTCGCGGCCCGCCACCGCCATGGCCGAAAATGATGTGATCGACCCGCCCATCCAAATCGCGGCCCGCAGGGTGGGGCTCATCAGAGAGCTTCCAAATGGTAAAAAATCCTCGCCGAAGGCATAAAATCTTTTGGGCGCATCACTCCCACTCGATCGTGCCGGGAGGTTTTGAGGTGATGTCATAAGTGACACGGTTGATACCGGGAATCTCGTTGATGATGCGCGTCGCCGTTTCGCCCAAAAAATCATGGGTGAAGGGATAGTAATCGGCGGTCATGCCATCCACGGACGTCACGGCGCGCAGCGCGCAGGCGAAATCATAGGTCCGTCCGTCGCCCATCACGCCGACGGTGCGCACGGGCAGAATGGCCACAAACGCCTGCCAGATGTCATCATAAAGCCCG
>JAGXHB010000109.1 GCA_024636425.1 Roseobacter sp. | reverse complement strand
GTGATGCCGTGCATCTGAGCCACAAAAGCCAAGGAATTTCAGTTGTTTGCCCTACCCTGAAAAGCGCTTTCGAATACGGGTGCCGGACAAAAACACAAGGATTTGTTGAATACGCAAAGATTGGTCTAATTCGTTATTTTTATTGACGAAAGGTAAATTGTGTCCCGTTTCATCAAGTTCGCCCTTGGCATCTGCATCCTCGCTGTCGTCGTCTATGCCGGTATGCTGGGGACCAGAACGCTCATCTCGCAGGGGGATAACGGGGCTGGACAGGAAGAGGGCGAACGCCAGGCGACCCGCGTCGGAATTGTTTCTCCTGAAAGGGTTGAGGTTGATGATGCGGTGTCTGCCGTCGGCACACTGCGCCCTGTCCGGCGTATTGATATTGTGCCGAATGTGGCGGGGCGCGTGACAGAGGTGCCCGTGGCGTCGGGGCAGGAGGTGGCGCAAGGCGATTTGCTGCTCCAGCTTGATGATCGCGCCGCACGTGCCGCCTTGGCCGAGGCCGAGGCGACGCTGGATGAAACCCGTCAGGAATACGACCGCTACCGGCAGCTTCAAGACAGCAACGCTGCGGCAGATGCGAGGCTGGAACAGGCACGCGGTGATTTCCGCCGCGCGGAAGCTGCCGTATTGATGGCCGAGGCCGATCTTGATGATCTGTCGATTGCGGCACCTTTTGCAGGAAGGCTGGGCGTGATCGACACGGAGCCCGGTGCGTTCCTGAGCGGGAATGAAGCGGTTGCCCGCCTGTCCGACCTGTCGTCGGTCGAAGTGTCGGTCTCTCTGCCGGAGATTTATTACGAGCGTGTGGTGATTGGCCAGACGCTGGAGGTGTCAACGCCCGCGTATCCCGACCAGACCTTCGAGGGGGAGGTGATCTTGCGCGCGCCGGAGATTGATCTGGACACCCGCAGTTTCGAAATACGGGCCAGAATAGAAAACGCCGACCACAAGCTGGTGGGCGGCATGTTCGCCAATTCGCGCCTTGTTCTCGATACCTACGAGAGCATTGCGATCCCTGATGACGCAATCATCAGCGAAGGGCTCGCTACCTATGTTTACACCGTGGCCGAAGATGCTGCCAAACGGACCGAGATCGAAGTGGGCGCAGCGGTCGGTGATCTGACCGAAGTAAGCGACGGGCTGGACACCGATGCCCGTGTTGTCGTGTCGGGATGGGATCAGTTGAGTGACGGTGACCCCGTCGAAATTGCCGAGGATGTCGCACAGGAGGGGCTGGAATGACGCTGCCTGACCTCTGTATCCGCCGGCCCGTTCTGGCCACCGTCCTTTCCATCCTTATCGTTGTCATTGGTATCGCCGCGCTGACGCGCATGCCTGTGCGCGAACTGCCCGACACTTCGACGGCGCAGGTGACGGTCAGCGTTGCCTATATCGGTGCCGGTCCGGGTGTTGTGGACAGTGAACTTGCGAGCGTGATCGAAGGGGCGATTTCCACGGTTGCCGGGATCGACCGCATCTCGACCGAATCCGAACTGGGCGGGCTGCGCACTGTCATCACGTTTGAGCAGGACAGGGATGTGGATCAGGCCGCATCCGACGTGCGTGCCGCGGTGCAAGCCGTGACCGGCGATCTGCCTGAAGAAGCCGAAGAACCGCAGATCGAGAAGAACGACAGTCAAGGCGACCCGATTATCTGGATGACCATGACGTCCGACACGATGGCTGCCCGGGACCTGACGGATTACGCCGACCGCTTCGTAACGGACCGGTTGGAAACGTTGTCCGGTGTCGCTGCCGTGCAGATCTACGGTGAACGGCCCTATGCGATGCGTGTCTGGCTGGAGCCCGACCGGATGGCCGCGCGCGGTGTGACAGCGACGGAAATCGCCGATGCGTTGCGGGCCAACAACCTTGAACTGCCCGCCGGCCAGATCGAAAGCGCGTCGCGCACCTATCTTCTGCGGACGCAAACGCGCCTGTCCAGTGTCGAAGCCTTCGAGGATCTGATCGTTGCCCGGACCGACAGGGGGCGCATAACCCTGAGGGACGTGGCCCGGATCGAGATCGGGACCGAAACGGATGACAGCATGTTCCGCGCCAACGGCGAAACGGCGATCGGCATCGGTGTGCTGCGTCAGTCGTCGGCCAATACGCTGACCATATCACAGGCTGTCCGCGACGAAGTCAGCGAGATTCAGGACGATTTGCCCGGCGGCACGACGCTTCAGATCACTTCGGACGACGCGGATTTCATCGAGAATTCGATCCAGCAAGTGTTGATGACCCTGGCCATTTCGGTTGCCATCGTGGTCGCCGTCATCTTTATGTTCCTGACATCCATTCGCGCCACGATCGTGCCAGCCGTCACCATCCCCATTGCCTTGCTCGGTGCCTGTGCCGGGATTGCGATGGCCGGATTTTCAATCAACATCCTGACGCTTTTTGCACTGATCCTTGCCATTGGTCTGGTGGTGGATGACGCCATTGTTGTGCTGGAGAACATCGAGCGTCGCGTCGAAGAAGGCGACGACCCCAAAGAGGCCGCGCGTGCAGGGGCCAATCAGGTGTTCTTTGCCGTTGTGTCGACCTCGGCTGTCCTGATCTCGGTCTTTGTGCCCCTGTCGTTTCTTGAGGGCGAGATTGGCAAGCTCTTTCAGGAGTTCGGCATCACGCTGGCCATTGCGGTGGCCCTGTCTACATTCGTGGCGCTGTCACTTTGCCCGGTGATCGCGAGCCTTGTGCTGAAAAAAGGCATGAACACGGGCCGGTTCGCCAGAGCGGTCAAGACCGTCACCGACAAGATGTCGAGCGGCTACCGCAGCCTGCTGACCCGTGCCATTCGCGCGCCGCTCGTGATCCTTGCGATTGCGGCGGGGCTGACCGGCATGTCCTGGACGCTCTATCAGGAGTTGCCGTCCGAGCTGACCCCGAACGAGGATCGCGGCATCTTTTTCGTATCGGTTCAGGCCCCCGCCGGGTCTGCTCTCGGGCTGACGGACGTTGCGGTAAAGCAGGTCGAAGATCTGATCGCGCCCTACCGCGAAGATGGCACGGTCGATGATGTGATCGGCATCATCGGTCAGTACGGCGAAACGGGGCGCGCCTTTCTGGTGGCAACCATGTCCCCTTGGGGAGAGCGCGAGATGGGACCGCGCGATGTGCTGGCCGAACTGCGCCCCAAGCTTTCCGAGATAACGCTTGCCAATGTCCGCAGCTTTGCCCCGTCCGGTCTGGATGCGGGCGGCGGTTCTGGGCTTGAGGTGATCGTGACCGGCCCCAGCTTCGAACAGGCCGCAGATTACTCAGCCCAGCTTGAACAAGCCTTGCGTGACGAGCCCGACATTGTCGGGGTGCGCCGTGCCTATGACGTGAACACGCCGGGATATGACATCAACGTCAACCGGGCCCTGGCCCGCGAGATTGGCGTCGATGCCCGCGCAATCTCGGATGCTGTGCGCACTTTCTTTGCGTCGGCCGAAGTGACCGAATTCATCTCGCAGGACCGCCAGTATCCCGTGATCCTTCAGGCACCGGACGACCGGCGTGCCACCCAAGAGGATTTGCGCGGAGTCAATGTCCGTACCGAGAACGGGCAGTTGGTGCCTCTGGACGGCCTGGTAACGCTGGAAAGCCGCGCATCGGTGGCAGCCTTCAACCGGTTCAACCGGCAACCGTCTGTCGAGATTTCGGCCTCGCTTGGCGATGGTGTCGATCTGGGCTCGGCCATTGCGACGGTCGAACGGCTCGCTCAAGATCTGCCGGCGCAGATGCAGATCTTTTATTCCGGTCAGGCAGAAAGCTTTCAGGAAACATCAGGCGGGATCGTGACGACCTTTGCGCTTGCCCTGCTGGTGGTGTTTCTGGTTCTTGCCGCGCAATTCGAGAGCTTTATCCAGCCGGTTGTCATCCTGCTGTCCGTACCTTTGGCGGTGGCGGGCGCGCTGCTGACGCTGTTTGCCTTGGGCGAGGCCGTGAACATATATACCCAAGTGGGGATGGTCATGTTGATCGGATTGATGGCCAAGAACGGTATCCTGATCGTCGAATTCGCCAATCAGCTGCGCGACGAAGGCTATGCCGTGCGCGACGCCGCGATCGAAGCGGCAACCGTGCGCCTGCGTCCCATCCTGATGACGGTGTTGTCGACTGTTCTGGGCGCGGTTCCGCTGGTCCTGTCGAGCGGCGCAGGTGCCGCAAGCCGCATTTCCATCGGTCTCGTGATCATCGGCGGCTTCATGGCCGCGTCGATCCTGACCCTGTTCCTGACGCCCGTTCTGTATGATCTGCTGCAATGGGACCGCGAGCCGGAAGACGAGGCCGAGACAAGTACAGCATGACTGCCAACGCCGCGCCGGCCACGGTTTGGCAAAGCGTTATTCCGTGAAAATGCCTGCATGAGGAACAATTTTCCGGCTGGAACGATGGTCCTGCAATGCTGGACCTGTCGTCGTCAGCGCCATTGAAGCCTGCGCCGGGGATGTTAGGTGCAGTCTGAATAAACGGAGAAATCAGATGAAAAAGTTACCAGCGATCACAGCACTCGTCCTCTCGGCCTCTTTTGGTGCGGCGCAAGCCGAAACACTGAACGTCGGCATGTCGGGCGGCTATTTTCCCTTCACGTTCGTGAAGCTGGATGAATTGCAGGGGTTCGAAGTCGACTTCATCAATGCAATCGCAGCCGAAACCGGTGACGAGGTGAATTTCGTCACGATGTCCTTTTCCGGTCTGATTGGCGCATTGGAAGGCGGACGGATCGACACCATCGCCAACCAGATCACCATCACACCCGAGCGCGAAGCGAAGTTCAGCTTTTCGCAGCCCTATGTGTTTGATGGCGCGCAAGTCGTTGTCAAAGCCGGAAACGAAGACACGATCACCAGTGTCGAAGACCTGAGCGGCAAGACTGTTGCTGTCAACCTCGGCTCGAATTTCGAAGAGTTGCTGAACGAGCTTCCGAACGCAGACGAGATCGACATCCGCACCTATGAAAGCAACATCGCACAGGATACGGCCCTTGGCCGTGTGGACGCGTTCGTCATGGACCGGGTATCCTCGGCCCAACTGATCGCGGAAAGCCCTCTGCCACTTGCACTGGCGGGCGCGCCCTTCAGCGAGATCCGCAATGCGCTGCCGTTCCGCACCGACGATGAAGAACTGCGTACCAAGATCGACGCAGCGATCGACACGTTGAAAGAAAACGGCACCCTGACCGAGATTTCGCAGAAATGGTTCGGCACCGACATCACCGTCGTGGAGTAACCAGATGAGGGCGCTCGATTTTCAATACATGTGGGACATGGTCCCCGTGTTGCTGGGCTATGTGCCCCTGACGCTGTTCATGGCCATTGTCGGTATGTTCTTTGCGCTCATACTGGCGTCGGTCATGGCGGTCGAACGGGTATTCCGCGTGCCGGTTCTTGATGTATTCGTGCGCCTTTTCATCAGCTTCTTTCGGGGCACGCCCCTGCTGGTGCAGCTGTTCCTGTTCTACTACGGCTTGCCGCAGGTTCTGTCTTTTTTGACCAGCATCAATGGCGTCACGGCCACGATCATGGGCCTGACGCTTCATTTTGCTGCCTATATGGCTGAAAGCATCCGCGCCGCCATTCTAGGCGTGGACCGCAGCCAGTGGGAAGCGTCGCAGGCGGTCGGTATGACGCAAGTGCAGATGATGTGGCACATCATCCTGCCCCAAGCCTCCCGCGTGGCGGCACCTACACTGGTGAATTATTTCATCGACATGATCAAAGGGACGTCGCTGGCCTTTACCCTTGGCGTCACCGAACTGATGGGCGCAACCCAGAAAGAGGCCGCAGGCAGCTTCCTCTATTTCGAGGCATTTCTCGTTGTCGCCGCGATTTACTGGATCATGGTCGAGCTGTTGTCTTTCGCGCAGCGCCATCTTGAGATCTATCTGAACAAGGCATTTGCAAGATGACATCCAAAGCCGCCATTTCCGTCACCGGCCTGAACAAGTCCTTCGGGACCACGTCGGTCCTGAAAGACATCTCGCTCGAGATTGCGCCGGGCGAACGCGTCGTTGTGATCGGGCCGTCGGGGACCGGCAAATCCACATTGCTCCGGTGTCTCAACTATCTTGATCATCCTGACAGCGGAACCATCCGCGTCGGTGATCTGAGCGTTGACCCCGCCACTGCATCACGGGCAGATATTCTGGGGCTGCGGCGCAGGACGGCGTTCGTCTTTCAGAACTACGCGCTTTTTGCCAACAAGACCGCGCTCCAGAATATCACGCAGGCGCTGATCACCGTCAAAGGTCAAAGCAAGGTCGACGCCACTGCGCGCGCACTGGAGACGCTGCGCGAAACGGGTCTCTCCAACAAGGCTGATTCCTATCCCGCAGCGCTTTCGGGCGGGCAACAGCAACGCGTCGGTATCGGTCGCGCCATGGCGCTTGATGCCGATCTGATGCTGTTCGACGAGCCGACGTCGGCGCTTGATCCCGAATGGGTGGGCGAGGTGCTGGACCTGATGCGCCGTGTCGCTGAAAAAAAGCAGACCATGCTGATCGTCACTCACGAGATGCAGTTCGCCCGCGAGATTGCGGACCGGATCATCTTCATGTCTGACGGAGAGATCGTCGAACAAGGCAAGCCCGAGCAATTGCTCGAAACCCCATCTGACCCACGGACCCAGGCCTTTCTGCGCCGCGTCGCGAAGACCGGCTGAGACGGCGGCACCCTTTCTGCTTGGTTGGGCGTCAGTCCTGCGATCCGCAATCAAACCGCTCGCAACGGTCATCTGCAAGCGTGCAGACAACCCCGAGTGTGTCAACGCATCCTCATCGTCGCGCTTGTTGGTATCGGGGTTAAAACCGGTTCGGCGCTTTTGTTCATGCGCGCCCAGAAGGGCAACCTGTCCGTGGGCTTGCAGCGTGGTTTCGGTATCGCGCAGAGCACCATTCAAGTCGAACGCGGCCCGTGCGGCGCGAGCTGTCATCAGCGGGTCGGGTGAGGGCACCCCGAAGGGGCGTGGTTAGAAATCCACCAACTAATACCTTTACAAAACTAGTATTATGGTTATTATGATGTCATGAGTATAACCAGCCCCAATGCCCGCGCCCTTGCCGCTCTTGGCCATGATGCCCGTCTGTCGATCTTTCGCCTGTTGGTGAAAGCCGGGGAGGGCGGGCTGCGCGTCAGCGATATAGGCGAGCATCTGGGGCTCGCACCGTCGACGCTGGCGCATCATCTGTCGACGTTGGTCGATGCGGGGCTTGTGCTCCAGGACAGACAGGGCCGCGAGGTGTTTAACCGGGTGGATTTTCCCGCGATGCACAAGCTTGTCGGTTTTCTGAGTTCCGAGTGCTGTGCCGGTGTCACGCTCCGACCGTCGGAGGATGCCGCATGAGACGTGTGGTTTCTTTTTCTTGCCCTGAAATAACTGTAATTCCGGATATTTAGATATGACTGATACAACCCTTCCGACACCCGGCCTCAGGTCCGCGCTGCGCCATGTGTGGCAAGATCAGCGGGTCTGGTTCGCCTCGGCGCTGATCCTTGCTGCGCTTGCAGTATTCGAT
>JAGXHB010000108.1 GCA_024636425.1 Roseobacter sp. | reverse complement strand
GAGTGAAAAGAGTGGAAACCAAGACATGTCGCAGATGCGTGAAGCAGCCCTAACCAGCAAGGCGTGGCCCTTTGAGGAAGCGCGTCGGGTGCTTAAACGCTATGAAAACAAGGCTCCTGAAAAGGGATATGTCTTGTTCGAGACGGGGTATGGCCCTTCCGGTTTGCCCCATATCGGGACATTCGGCGAAGTTGCGCGCACCACGATGATCCGCCGCGCCTTTGAAGTCATAAGCGATATTCCGACGCGTCTGATCTGTTTTTCGGACGACCTGGACGGTATGCGCAAGGTGCCAGGCAACGTGCCCGACCCCGAAGCGCTGGCCGAGCACCTGCAACGCCCACTGACATCGGTGCCTGATCCTTTCGGCACGCACGACAGCTTTGGTGCGCATAACAACGCGATGTTGCGGCGTTTTCTGGACACCTTCGGGTTTGAATACGAGTTTATCTCGGCAACCGAATTCTACCGGTCCGGCAAGTTCGATGAGATCCTGCTGCGCGCCGCTGAAAAATATGACGAGATCATGGCCGTCATGCTGAAATCCCTGCGTGAAGAGCGGCGGCAGACCTATTCGATCTTTTTGCCGATCCACCCGGAAACCGGGCGGGTGCTGTATGTCCCGATAAAGACCGTGAATGCCAAAGACGGCACGATCACCTTTGATGACGAAGACGGCACCGAAATGACCCTGCCGCTGACCGGGGGCAATGTGAAGTTGCAATGGAAGCCCGACTTCGGGGCGCGTTGGGCCGCACTCGATGTCGATTTTGAGATGTATGGCAAGGATCACAGCACAAACACGCCGATCTATGACAGCATTTGCCGGATCCTGGGCAACCGTCCGCCAGAGCATTTCACCTACGAGCTGTTTCTGGATGACAAAGGCCAGAAGATCTCCAAGTCGTCGGGCAATGGTCTGACGATTGATGAGTGGCTGACCTATGCCAGCACCGAATCGTTGTCGTATTTCATGTATCTGAAGCCCAAGACGGCCAAGCGGATGTATTTCGACGTGATCCCCAAGGCGGTTGATGAATATCACCAGCAACTGCGCGCCTACGAGGCACAGGACGATGCGGCGAAGTTGAATAATCCGGTCTGGCATATCCACGGCGGCGATGTGCCCAAGTCCGATATGGTTGTGCCCTATTCGATGCTGTTGAACCTCGCGTCGGTTTCCAGTGCCGAGGACAAGTCGCAGTTGTGGGGGTTCATCCAGCGGTATGCGCCGGAAGCAACGCCCGAGAGCAATCCGGGTATGGATCAGGCGGCGGGCCACGCGGTGCGGTATTTCAATGACTTCGTCAAGCCGACCAAGGTTTTCCGCGCGCCGACCGATCTTGAACGTGAAGCGCTGGAAGATCTGCGCGATCAGCTGGAGACCTGGGACGGTGGGCTGGATGCGGAGGCCTTGCAGACGATGGTTTTCGCTGTTGGCAAAGAACGTTTCGATCCGCTGCGCGACTGGTTCACGGCGCTTTATGAGGTGCTGCTCGGGGCCAGCCAAGGCCCCCGATTTGGCGGCTTCATAGCGCTTTACGGGATTGATGAAACGATTGCGCTGATCGACGAAGCCCTGGCAGGCAAGTTGGCCGGGGCCTGAAACTCTTGCCCCTTGGTGCGCGTGCTTTACCTTAGGACACAGCACCAAGGGGAGATTTCAGATGCGCGGCGTATTTCTTTCGGTATTCTTCGGAGCGGCACTGACGCTGATTGCCGCGTTCGGGGCCTCGGCACAGCAAGCAGAGATCGAAAGCACGATCAGCAGCCAGTTCGAAGCCTTCAAGGCGGATGATTTCGAGGGCGCGTTCCAGTTTGCCAGCCCAAACCTTCAGTTGATGTTCCGATCGCCCGAGAATTTCAGGCAGATGGTAACGACCGGCTATCCCATGGTCTGGCGTCCGGCGGAGGTGAGCTATCTGGAACTGCGCGAAATTGAGGGCGCGCTTTGGCAGAAGGTACAGATCACCGACGGCAAGGGATTTACGCATCTATTGGACTACCAGATGGTTGAAACCGATGCAGGCTGGCGCATTGCGGCTGTACAAATTCTGGATGCTCCGGCTGTCACGGCCTGAATTACCTTTCTGACATTCTACCGCAAGGCGCGTTCCTTTTGACCAAGGGACGCGCCTTTTTCTTTTGATCGCTCGGTCGCGTTAATCACGATTAACTTTGCGTCCCTATCCCAAGCCGCGTGCCGTTGAAGCTGTCATCGCTTCGCATGCGGGAAAATCTTGGAAAGGGAATTTGATGAACAAGGCGATTACGGACGGGCTGCTTCTGACACCTTCGGCATTTTCAAACGGGCTTGATGTCTATTCCAGCGGGGACGGGACAGCCGGTTCGGATACCTACGCCAACGCCATCAACGCGGCGTTCATCCCTGCGGATCAGGATTTCGGCGGCGCGTTGGAACTGATCAAGACGCAAAGCACCCAAAAGCTGCGGTATATGGGGCAGACCCCGCTGTTGCCGGGGTGCTATCTGCGGATCACAGCAAAGGTAAAGGCGATCAGCGGCAACCTTCCGGCGGTGCGTATTGCGGGATATCCGGCACTTGCAAACGGCAGCCGAGTCGGGGGCCTGACCGAAACAGGACCGTCTGTGCAACTGACCACCTATGGCGAGGTGGTGGAGGTCAGCGCTATCGTGGGGTCCGGCACGCGGGGGGGCGTGGATATGGTATGGGGCATGACGCCCGTCTATGGCCATTTCGGGCTGGATCTGACCGGACAGAACGGCGGCGCGGTCCGCATTGATGACCTTGAAATCGAGGATGTGTCGGGAGTTTTCCTGCGCGATATGCTGTCGCGGGTGGATGTGCGCGATTTCGGGGCAGTCGGGGATGGCGTGACGGATGATACAGCGGCATTCAACGCGGCGAATGCTGCGGCAAACGGGCGGACGGTACTGGTGCCGGCGGGCAGTTTTCTGCTGAACGGGGATGTGACATTCGACACGGAGGTCCAGTTCGAGGGCAAGGTGGTGATGCCCGCGACTGCTATCTTGCAACTGCGTCACAACTTCGATTTGCCGCATTATATCGATGCGTTCGAGACCGAGGAGATTGCCTTTCGAAAGGCGTTTCAGGCGTTGCTGAGCAATGCAGATCACGAATCGCTCGATATGGGGGGGCGCAAGATCTATGTGACCGGGCCGATTGACATGCAGGCGGCGACGCCCGCGCAGTCAAGCTATGCCACGCGCCGGGTTATCCGGAACGGTCAGTTCGAAGCGGCGGGCAACGGGGCGTGGGACACTGTCACGGTGAAGTCCAAGGGCACGTATTCACCATCGGACGCACGCGAGCTCAAGAATGTGGTGAACATCGCAAATATTCCGGTGGGCGCGCATGTCAGCGGTGTGGGTGTCGGCCGCGAGATCTATGTCCGCTCCAAGAATGTGGCGACGCAGGAGATCACCTTGAATGCGCCGCTCTACGACGCCGCAGGCACGCAAACCTTCACGTTCTCACGCTTTCAATACATGCTGGATTTCAGCAACTACCAATCCCTTAGCAAGTTCGTACTGGCCGATGTTGAGTTGCAGTGCAACAACGTGGCGAGCGGGATCAATCTGGCACCGTCCGGCGTGACATTTCATCTGCGCGACAGCTTTATCTCGAGGCCCAGGGATCGTGGGATCACCTCGATCGGGGGCGGGTGTCAGGGGATGTTCATCGATCGCTGCCAATTTTTGTCGTCCGAGGATGCGCTTGATGTGTCGGACCGCAAAAGCATCGCGATCAACTGCAACGCCAATGACGTCAAGATCCGGGACAACCGTGCCACGCGGTTCCGCCACTTTGCGCTTCTTGCGGGTCAGAACAACATCGTGACGGGCAATCATTTCTTTCAGGGTGATACTGTCACCAACGGCATACGCTCGGCCGGGTTGATCATCGCAGCGCAGCACACCGGGTCGGTCGTGCATGGGAATTACATCGACAACTGCTTTATCGAGTGGACGAATGAACAGGATCCCGCGCCGGAATATAGCAACGAATATTCCTTCAGTTCGTTGTCGATCACCGGCAATATCTTTCTGTCAGGAGAGGTGGCACCCTGGTTCAGCTATATCGTGGTCAAACCGCATGGCGCAGGTCATGCAATCAACGGACTTACCATCAGTGACAACCGCTTCCGCAGCCTTAACGGGCCGATTGATCATGTGGAGCGGATCGACACCACTTTTGCCGACATGAACTACGCAGGAATGCGAAATATCGAGATGACGGGGAATTCGTTTCATGGCGTGAATAATCCCGTTTCCAATCCCGTACAGGTCGAACACAGCCAAGCCAGTGCTGCGCAGACATGGGTCGTTGATATTGCCGAAAGGTTTCCGTTCGGGGGGTGGGCGCTTGCGGTCGACAGCATCACGATGGACGGGCCGGTGCGCAATACATCGAATGTCGCGCAGTTTTCGGTGCCATATGTGCTGACCGATCAGGGGGCTGACAGGGATCTGCTTCATCTGGTGTGGAATACCGACGTGAAGGGGGCCATTTTCATGCAGGCGCGGATGGACAAACGGTAAAGCACGCTTTGACCGCTGTCAGAATTCGCGCCAGACCGAAATCCTGATGGCGCTGTTGGCGGGATTGCCCAGTTGGGTTCTGCCGCCGATTTGAAGGCTAAGACCGGGGTGGTTCTTAAGAGGCTTGATCACGAAAGACGGCGCAAGCGATGTTGCGTGTCCTGTTTGGTTTCCCGCCCCGAAAATCTGCACCATGCCCGAAAACCTGCTGTTGAAGTTCAGGCCGATCGTACTGTCGATCTTGATCTGGTGGTCAGCGTAATACACATCCCAGGTCAGCGACGTATCGACTGACACCCAGCCGTCGAACCCTTTCAGCTGATAGCCGCGCCCCCAGGATAGTCCCGTCACGAGATACGGGTTCACAAGCTCGCCTGCCCAGGCAGCACCCATGCCAAGTTCATAGGCCCAAACGCTGGGGCGATCCCTGTGGCCGATCGGGCGGCGCAGGAAAACCGTGGCGAAACCGGATTGAACCCCCGTGGCCAGTGCACTGAACCCGGTTTCGGCACCAAGCGTCAGATCGTTGCGCACGCCGAATTCAAGATAGCTGCTCTGGTAGACGGCACCTGTAGCCGCAAGGGATCCTGTCACGGTGGAAAAGCCGCGTGATTCCTCGCGAAGCCATGCGCCGGATGCTGCAGGAGAAGCACAGAACATGGCAACCAGCAGTGTCAGCAAACGCACCATGCCCGGCCCCTTTCAGGAGATGAACATGGTTAAAAAGAGTTAAGAAAGTGCTGACAGAAATATTAGTCCAGACGCAAAAAGGCCCGCAAATTAATGCGGGCCTTTCACATAGTCCAAAGTCGAAGGCTCAGACGCGCGCGCTTGATCCACGGGGACCAGCAACCAGCCAAACGATAAAGCCGACGACGGGGAATACCAGAATACCGATTGTCCACAGGATTTTAGACAGGCCTGAGGTGCCGGAAGTAAGTACTTGATAGATCGCATAAATATCTGCGATCAGGATGATGAGGCCGAGAAGACCATATTCCATTGTGTTTCTCCTGCTTTCCAGATGATGTCTGAAATCAAAACAGCTACAGCGGGAATTTGTTCCCGAAATTGTTATTGGAACAATTTCGTGAGATGAAAGTTTGCCTTTCGTAGCCTGCGGGCAAATTGGAATTAAAAGGTAAGAGCAATGAAAACATCTACAGCAATCGTCGGCGGTATCGTCGCAATCGTGGTCATCGCAGCAGGGGTCTATATGGTCGACGTTGACCAGACCGAGCAAGGCAGTATGCCCGACGTAGATGTATCGGTTGAAGGCGGTAACATGCCCGAGTTTGAAGCAGAGACAGGTTCTGTTGATGTCACGACCGAGGAAGAAACCGTAACAGTTCCAGATGTGGAGATCACCACGGAAGAGGAAACGATCACGGTGCCAGACGTGAACGTAACCCCACCCTCCGATTAATCTCTGCTCTGCCAATCAACCGAAAAGCGCCCTCTGTTTGTTTCAGAGGGCGCTTTTTTTGACTAAAGCGCCGGTTCATGAGCCTTCGGGGCAAGATCGCAGTCTTTCGGACGGTTTGCAGGAACGGCAAAGGCTTCAGCGCCGTTGAGTTCGAAAGCAACGGAAAGGATAGACGATGAAAGCCCAATCCAAATCGCAGCAACGCGCCGCAGGAGCAGCTTTGTCCGCCAAACGCGGCGAGACAAAGGTGAAGGATCTGCAAGGTGCCTCGAAAGACATGTATGACAGCATGACTGAGGATGAACTCGACGAAATGGCCTCGACCGATCATGATGATCTGCCGGACGAGGTTGAAGACGACTAACGGCGTTTGCCACCGTAGCGCGATTTCCCACCGCGCATACCGCCACGACCGCCAGTCGACCTGCCCGACGCTTTCTGAGCATCGTCGACAGCCTTGTCCACGGCGTATTGGCGCGCCATCGGATCGTCAGCAATCGCCAGATCGACCGCTTCCAGCCGCTTGACTTCGTCGCGCAGACGCGCGGCTTCTTCAAACTCAAGGTTTTCGGCGGCTTTGCGCATATCGGTGCGCAAGCCGTCAAGCACGGTTTTCAGGTTGCCCCCGGCTAGCGGATTATCAATCTTGGCGGTCACGCGGTTCATATCCACATCACCTTTGTAGAGACCGGCAAGAATGTCCTCGACGTTTTTCTTGACCGTTGTCGGCGTGATCCCGTGCTCTTCGTTATAGGCGACCTGCTTGGCGCGACGACGATCAGTTTCGCCCATCGCACGTTCCATCGAGCCAGTGATCCGGTCAGCGTACATGATCACACGCCCGTCCGAGTTCCGCGCGGCCCGACCGATGGTCTGGATCAAAGACGTTTCGGACCGCAGGAACCCTTCTTTGTCGGCGTCCAGGATGGCCACCAGACCGCATTCAGGTATGTCCAAACCTTCGCGCAACAGGTTGATGCCGATCAGAACGTCGAAAGCGCCCAAACGCAGGTCACGCAGGATTTCGATCCGTTCGATCGTGTCGATGTCACTATGCATGTAGCGGACGCGGATTCCCTGTTCATGCATGTATTCCGTCAGGTCTTCGGCCATACGTTTGGTCAGCACGGTGCATAATGTCCGGTACCCGTCGGCGGCGACCTTGCGCACTTCATCCAGCAGATCGTCGACCTGCATTTCCACGGGGCGGATCTCAATATGCGGGTCGATCAAACCGGTAGGGCGGATGATCTGTTCGGTAAAGACGCCGCCGGTCTGTTCGATTTCCCACG
>JAGXHB010000107.1 GCA_024636425.1 Roseobacter sp. | reverse complement strand
GTAATCGCAGATTTCGACATCGTGAACATCCCCCTGGTCCCAGCGGAAACAGATACGCCACTGGTCGTTGATACGGATCGCGTATTGCCCGGCGCGGTCTCCCGACAGTTTTTCAAGCCGGTTTCCCGGCGGGCTGCGCAAATCGCGGATTTCGACCGCAGCGTGCAGCATCATCAGCTTGCGCTTGGCCGGTCGCGCGAATGCCCCGAACGGGCGGGCAACGGTGCCTGCGGTGTGCAACTGTTCAGTGTGTTTGCAGGCGAAGGTTTTTATCATTTCGGTACGTGGTACGTATCATGTATGAGGAGTGATGTCAATGGCGTGCGTTCAATGGAGAGCGCCGCGCCCGAACCGAGGGGTGGAAGCGAAGCGCCCGCCCCGTGGGGGCGGTTCGGGCGCTGCCAAATCGGAGATTTGGCATGAAAGAATTGTGAATTAACCGGCGTTTTTTTCGCACAGCTTCTTTGAAAGCCAAACCCATTTGTGTGAATTTATTGCGAACAAAAACCAAACAAATTATAGTGCGGTTGTAAGCAAGATCTCCGCAACTGGCTGCTGTTCTTTAGTGTCGAGATAAGGAGCCAAATCTGTCCGTAGATCAAACTTTATCCCGGCGTTTTCAAATGCTGTTACCAGCAATTTATGTTCCCTAGTTTGAGTATCGGGATGAGGGATCGAAATTGCAATTCCAGACGGTGGTGGATTGCCCAGACCAAGCACCATCGGTGACTCAGTTTTCCAACCAGCGCGCCTAAATACCTCATGAAAACTGCTAGATAGCGTCTGAGCATCAGTTGACGCGCCGTCTTTGATAATAGAAATTAAACTACCCCTGCATTCAGCTAAGGAATTAGACAGTTCGACAATCTTACTTTCCGATAGCTTTCTTGGTCCAAAGGTTTCCATCTTAGCTTCAAATTCGATCAGTCTAGCCTCAAGAGCTTCGATCTTTTGCTTGGCTTCGTCAGGAGATTTGACTTCCAGCTTTTGCTGAAAATCTAGGTTTTTTTCCGCGGAAAGCCTTAAACGCTCCTCTAGGGTCTCAATTTTACTTTGCGAAAGTATCTGTTTGAAGAGATAGCCTACAAAGGCAAAAATCAGGGCGGAGATAACGAAGGTGGCAGGAGCGGAGACTAAAGTCTCCCACTCACTCTTGAACCAATCAATCACCCAATAACCCCCTGAAATTCCCGCCATTCCCCCTTGCTCATGCCTGAGGTCTCCTGCGTGACGTCCTCACCTTTCAGCATTCGGCGGATACAATCAAGGGATGTGTGCGAGAGTGTCGCTCCCCCCAGACGGTAATCCTCGAAGGCGCGGTAGGCGGCGGGCACCCAGTCGGCGACCACGTTGCAGATGGCGTCGGCATAGACGCGGATCTCGTATTGGGCGTGGGCGTCGGCGCGCAGGCGCAGGAAGTGGAAGAGGTTGTGCAGATCGACCTTCCAGTACCACTGCGTGTAGATGTTGGTGGGCAGGTTCATGCGGGCAAGCTCGCGGGCCAGACCGTCCTGCGGCTGGCCGTCGGGGCCGGTTTCCGCGATCATCGCCTCGTAATTGTCATAGGCGCGGTTGCTGTCGGTCTTGAGGATTTCGAGCACGCGGGCGGCCTCGGCCCCTTCGAGCACGCCGCCCCTGCCCTGATTGTTCACCACGCTTTGCGCGTTCGTGTGTTCGGGGCTGGGGATGTAGAACTCGCGGTCGAGGATCGAATAGCGGGCGGAGTATTCGTTGACGTTGGCGGTCCGGTGGCGGATCCACTGGCGCGCGACAAAGACGGGCAGTTTGACGTGCAGCTTGATCTCGCACATCTCGAACGGGGTGGAGTGCCAGTGGCGCATGAGGTAGCGGATCAGCCCTTCGTCGTTCTGGACGGATTTGGTGCCGCGCCCATAGCTGACGCGGGCCGCCTGACAGATCGCGGCGTCGTCGCCCATATAGTCGATGACGCGCACGAAGCCGTGGTCGAGCACGGGGATCGCGGTGTAAAGATGCGCCTCCATGCCTTCGGACACAGCGCGCAGGGTGGGTTTTGCGTCGCTGCGCAGAGCGTCGATTTCGGCTTGCTGGTCGGGGCTGATGGGCATGGGGCGCGTCCTGTCAAATGGCTTGGGATTCGCGTGTAACTATATCTGCGGGAACGGCGCTTCGGAACCACGATATGCGGTATTGTTTTTAGGTAGCACTTGGCCGGTAAATGCACGGAGAGGATGTTGCAGCGTTGACAACGGGCCTGCGGATTGGCGACGGTTGCGGCAATTAAAAAAATATTCGAGGCAGATGAATATGAAAATGACGGCAACAGGGCTCGCCCTTTGTGTGGCGCTTGCAGCGTGCGGTGATGGTGTGCCGTTCAACGGACCCACAGACGGGGATACCGGGGGCGGAACAGACGACGGCGGTGACACGGGTGCCAACATATCCCGCGACGGGTTGCCTGCGGGCACAGCCTCCCCCACCCCGAACAACGACATCCGCCGCTCTGAAACGCCCGATGATGATGGCAACGGAACGGCGTCGAACTTTCAGTACAACGCGGAAAACGATACGTTCACGATCGACGGCATCGCCTTTGACGGAAACAACGTCTACACGCGCGGCGCACAGGTCAGCAGCCTCGGCCCGTTTGCGGTCTATGACGCGCCTGCCGTCACGCTGGACAGTCAGAGCGGTGAGCCGGTCAATCAGCTTTTCCACCGGGCGATCTATGGCGTGAGCGATAGCGGGAATACCGAATTCGCCGTGGTGCGCACCGGTCAATATGTCGGCTATGGCTTTGGGGGTTTCATCTACAAACGCACAGGCGGTGTGACGCTTGAGACCACAGAGGGCGCGCAAGGCACCTATACCGGCAAGACCGCCGGTATCCGCGATTTCGAAGGCCGTGGGGGCATGCAGTATTCCACCGGCGACATCCGTGTGGACGTCGATTTCGGGGATTTCAACGGCGACAGCGCGAGTGTCGGCGATGGCGTGAAAGGACGGGTGTTCAACCGCCGGATCTTTGACATCAACGGAAACGATGTGACGAACAGCGTGGTGGACAACATCAACGCCCAGAACACAGCGTCGATTGCGGGCCTGCCAGAGGTGCAGTTCAAGATCGGACCCGGTGCCCTTGATGCCAATGGCGAGATCCTCGGCACGCTCGACAGCAGCTTTGTCAACGATGAGGGTGCGACCGTCGCCTATGAGAGCGGCAATTATTATGCGATCATGTCCGGAGAACGCGGTCAGGAGATCGTGGGCATCATGGTCATGGAAACAGGTGCGGAAGAAGAAGGCGTGACGGCCCGCGACACAAGCGGTTTCATCGTTTACCGTGGTCCCGCGCCGGCCGCCCCTTAGGGTTTCGTCGTGATCGGGGAAACGTTGCGGATCCGGGGCATGGCGGTTTTGGTCAGCCTCACGCTTTGCGCCGGGGCGTCGGCTCAGGTCACCCTGACGCCGGACCAGTTGCGCAACGCAGCGGCGCAAAGCATCGCGGCGGGCGATCCCGCACGGGCGCGCGATTACGCGGACGCGTTGCTGGCACGCGACAGCAGAGATTTCCGGGCACAGATCGTGCGGGCGCGGGCGCTGCGTGACCTCGGCGAAAGCGACGCAGCTATCCTTGCCGCTCGATCTGCCTGGGAAATGGCCGACAGCGACGGGGAGCGCTACTCCGCCGCGATGATGATGGCGCAGACGCTGTCGTCGGCGGGCAAGAAGACCCGTGCTCAGCTTTGGCTGCGGCGCGCAGCGCATCACGCCCCCACGGCAGGCACGCGCCGCAAAGCGCAGCAGCATTTCAACTACGTCCGCCTGCAAAACCCGTGGAGGACGGAGCTGTCCTTTACGCTCGCTCCGAACTCAAACATCAACAACGGCAGTGCCCGCGAGACATCGGAGCTGAACTACAGGATCAGCGAAATTCTCTTTGGGGGGCCGGTCGAGTTTGCCTTGTCCAGTGAAGCGCAGGCGCTGTCAGGGATCGAAGCTGGCTTTGGGGTGCAAAGCAGATACCGGTTTCACCAGACGTCTACTCAGGCACATGATCTGAATTTCGGACTTTCCTATCGGAGCTTTGCCCTGACCAACAGCGCGCAGCGCGCCGCCCCAGATGTCGAGGGAACGGATTTCGCCTACGGGACGATAAGCCTCGGCTATGGTTTCAGCCAGATCAATTTCGACAGGACCGGAGAGTTTCAGAGCAGTATCGAGATCGGCCAAAGCTGGTATGGTGGCGCGCAATACGCGTCATTTCTGCGCGGTGGGGTCTCGCAAAGCTATCAGACGACAGCGACGCAAAAGCTGAACTTTGCCGTGGATCTGGAAAAACAGGTCGGACAACGCACCGCGGATGTCGACAGCGGCAGCCTTTCTGCCGCCGTGACCCAAAAGCTGGCGACAGGTGATCTGGCCTATATGTCGCTTGGCACAACCCGCGCGATTTCCGAAAATATGGATGCTGACTTTTCCGAAGTCGAACTGCGCGGGGTCTATGTGTTTGGAAAGCCTCTGATGGGGGCGGCCGTGCAGCTTGGGGCAGGTGCCGCGATGCGCGACTATGATCTGTCGCGACACAATGCGCAGGGGCGTCAGGACAAACGACTGTTTGCAGATATAACAGCGACTTTTCGACAAATCGACTATTTCGGCTTCAACCCGTCTGCGACGCTGCGCGCAACAACAACAGACAGTAATATCGGCCTTTATGACGTGAACCGCGTCGGTCTGAGCATCGGCATTCGATCGGCGTTCTGAAGAGCCCGACACTCAAAGTCTGTCTGGACGGTGGCAACGCAGTGCAGACATGCTAAGTTTCGGCCAGAACAGTAAGAGAAGGATACCCTATGCCGATCAAATATCTTCACACGATGGTGCGCGTCAAAGACCTGGAAAAATCCCTGGCATTTTATGCGTTGCTGGGCCTCAAGGAACGGCGCCGGATCGACAACGAGGGCGGGCGGTTTACGCTGGTGTTCCTGTGCCCCCCCGGTCAGGACGATGGCCATGCGGATGTGGAACTGACCTATAACTGGGACGGCGACGATGCCCTGCCCGATGACAGCCGGCATTTCGGGCACCTCGCCTATACGGTCGAGAATATCTATGAGATGTGCCAGCATCTTCAGGACAACGGTGTGACCATCAACCGTCCGCCGCGTGACGGGTACATGGCGTTCGTACGCTCGCCCGACAACGTATCGGTCGAACTGCTGCAGGAAGGCGACAAGCTGGAGCCGGCAGAGCCTTGGGCCAGCATGGAAAACACCGGCCACTGGTAACCGACGGATGCGTCTGCTTGCATCCCTTGTGACCGCGGCGATTTGCCTGCCTCCTGCCGTTTCGGCGGCAGGGTGCAGGCTGGCGCTGGTGTTGGCGATGGATGTGTCAAGCTCGGTCGATGCGGCGGAAGACACGTTGCAGCGCAAGGGGCTGGCCGCGGCGCTGATCGCAGACGAGGTGCGGCAGGCGTTTTTTGCGCAGGATGCCCCCGTCGCGCTGGCGATCTACGAATGGTCGGGGCGGTATAATCAGGAAATACTGGTGGACTGGACCCTCATCGACAGTCAGGCGGCATTGCTTGGGGTGGCCGAGACGGTCGCGGGCAGCCAGCGCAGCCATAATGATTTTCCGACCGCGATGGGCTATGCCTTGGGCTATGGTGCGGGCCTGTTCGATCGCGCGCCGCAATGCCTGTACCGGACGCTCGACATGGCAGGGGATGGGCAGAACAACGAAGGATTCGGGCCGGATCTGGCCTATACCTCGTTTGATTTCAATGACATCACAGTGAACGGGCTGGTCGTGAACGCCGCCGATTTCGAGGCCGAAACCGGGCTGATCGCGTTCTATCAGGCCGAAGTGCTGCGCGGACCGGGGGCGTTCCTGATCGTCGCCAACGGGTTTGAGGATTACGAGCGCGCGATGCGCCGCAAGCTGGAACGCGAGTTGACGCCGCCCGCCATCGGTGCGCTGCCGGTGCCGGACGACGCGGGATGATCCGGGCGGCTCTTTTGGCTTTGGCGGTCACTGGTGGCGCCGATGCCGCCCCTTGCCGGCAGGCGCTGGCCTTGGGGCTGGATGTCTCCGGGTCGGTAGATGCCCGTGAATATCGCTTGCAGATCAGCGGGTTGACGGCAGCACTTGGCAATGACGCGGTGCGCGCAGCACTGCTGTCGTCGCCCAATGCGCCGGTGTCGCTGATGGTTTATGAGTGGAGCGGGCCGTCGGATCAGGCGGTGATTGCGCCCTGGAAAGTGATTGACGGCGCGGAGGCGCTGGACGGGTTCGTTGAGGGCCTGTCGCATACGACGCGTCGTGCAGCGTCGCCCGGCACAGCCCTAGGCGAGGCCATGACGCTGGGGGCAGGCTATCTGCAGGAGCAGGCGACCTGCTGGAAGCGCACGCTTGATATTTCGGGCGACGGGACATCCAACCTCGGGCCGAGGCCCCGCGACGTCAAGGAGACTGTTGCGGCGCAAGGCATCACGGTAAATGCGCTGGTGATTGGCTCGGATAATCCGGCTTCGGGGGACCAGCGACAGGCAGAGGTTGGCGCGCTGTCGTCCTATTTCCGGGCCGAAGTGATCGCGGGGCCGGATGCGTTTGTGGAAACGGCGATCGGGTTTGCCGATTACGAGGCGGCGATGACGCGCAAGCTGCTGCGCGAGATAGAGATTCTGGCGGTGTCGGATCTGTCGCTGGATTAAAGTGGCCTGACCTGTCCGCTGACTCGGATGGAGGAACCCTGTTCGGGCGGAATTTCGGCGGTGATGATGGATCTGGCCCCCATATCCTCGCCCTGGATCAGCGTGATCTTGCCCCCGTGTGGCCAGCCCGCGTCGCGCAGATATCCGGCAAAGGCGGCGGCGGCGGCCCCCGTGGCGGGGTCTTCGGTCACACCGCCCGAGGCGAAGGCGTTGCGGACGTGGAAGAACTGGTCAGCCTCGGCCACCACCAGTGCTATGGTGACAAGGTTGTGGGCCAGCATCAGCGCCCTACCCTGCGCCAGATCGTAGGACATGGCCGCAAGCGTCTCGCGCGATGCCAGACACAAGATCAGATGCGTCGCTCCGGCACTGGCGAACGTTGGCGTAAAAGGGCTGTCGAGATCACGATCCGACAGATTGAACAGATCAAGTGCAGCACGCGTCAGAAGCGGATCAGCCGGTGCGCTATGGGTGGGCGGTGATTGGAGTGCTGCCATCGGGCCGGTGTCGGTCTGCCAGCCTTCGACGGTGATTGTCGCGGTGCTAAGGATCAAGTCGAAGATGCCATCGCCCTGCCGCTCCGCCAGGGCCGCGCCAAGCGCGATGGTGGCATGCCCGCAAAAGGGCACTTCGGTTTCGGGAGAGAAATAGCGCACGCGCCACGCGGAACCGTCGGGGCTGGCAAAGGCGGTTTCGGAATAGCCCAGATCGGCTGCGATGCGCTGCATGTCCTCCGGCGCGGGATGGGTGTCCGCGATCACCACTCCGGCGGGGTTGCCGCCTGCACCTTCCGTCGAAAAAGAAGCCAGTCGCAGCGGCTGCATCGGATCGTCCCCCTTTTTGGTCGGCACCATCTAGCGGCAGTCGGGCGGCAAGGTCCACCCCTGTGACCAAAGGCAGAAGGTCAGTAAATATAGCGGATCTGGTCGGTCCAGTACCGCTCCATCCGTTTGAGAGAATGGGTGATGTCGTCGATGCCGGTCGGGCCCAGCACCCCTTTGCTTTCCAGCCCCACCGCGTGGCGGCCAAAAAGGTCGGAGACCACCTTGCGGATATGGCGGCCTTTTTCCGTCAGCTTGACGCGGACGGAGCGGCGGTCGATTTCGCAACGCTGGTGGTGCATGTAGCCCATATCGACCAGTTTTTTCAGATTGTAGCTGACATTGCTGCCCTGATAATAGCCGCGGGTTTTGAGTTCGCCCGCCGTCACCTCGTTGTCACCGATGTTGAACAGCAGCAAAGCCTGAACCGCGTTGATTTCCAGAACGCCGACGCGTTCGAATTCATCCTTGATCACGTCAAGCAGCAGACGGTGCAGCCGTTCCACAAGGCTGAGCGCCTCAAGATAGCTGAACATGAAACCCTTGTGCGAGCCCGGCAGAACGATGGGATCTTGAACGCTCATAAATTATCTCCGACACATTATGTTGATCGGAAACTGGCGAAAAAACTAAAATATATCGTTAAACCAAAAAGATGCCGGACGGTCACCGCCACCTTTTGAAAGCTTTCGGACGCTAGAGCGGGTTTTCCGCGAGATGGGCCTGGATCTCTCCGATCAGGATGGCGTATTCCTGCGGCGGCAGCGTCTGGCCCGTAACCCACTGATATAAATCATGATCATTCTCGCTGAGCAGATCATCGTAAAGCGACAGCGTCGCGTCATCCATGACCGCAAGACGGGTCGAAGCATAGGACGGCAGGATCAGGTCCATTTCCTTGATCCCGCGCCGCATCGACCGCATGTGCAGCCGCTTGACCTTGTGTTCGTGAATTTCAGTCAAGGGATTCTCCTTCAAGTGCCTTGCGCAAACGTTTTTCCAGACGTGCGATCTGTTCCGCGCGTTTGAGCAGGTCGGCGCGCAGATCCCGCAGCTCGTTCAGGATTTCCTTGCCGCTTTCGATGCTTGTCTGTGCATCCTCGGGCGCGTCGAGCCCTTCGCCTTCGCCGTTCATCAACCACATCATCGACACGCCCAAAACGCCTGCCAGGGTGGCTAGACGGTTGGCGCGGGGTTCGGACAGATCGTCTTCCCAGCCGCGCAGGGTGGACTGTTTGATCCCCAGACGCTTGGCCAAAGCCGCCTGCGACATGCCCGCATTTTCGCGCGCGGCAGCGACACGGTCCCCAAAAGTTGCGACTTCGGCGCTGTACCAGTCTTCGTTCTCGGCCATTTATTGTCTCCTTCTTTGGCACCGTTGTGCTTGAACGGTGCGGGGGTCAGCCCTATGAGGGTCACGCAAACATATCAAACTGAGGCCAAAATGGAACTGCTGTCCAAAACCCTTGCGCGTGTCAAACCGTCCCCCACGATTGCTGTGACCCAGAAAGCGGCCGAATTGAAGGCCGCCGGGCGCGATGTGATCGGCCTAGGTGCCGGAGAGCCGGATTTCGACACGCCGCAGAATATTCAGGACGCAGGCATTGCAGCCATCAGGTCTGGAAAGACAAGATACACCGC
>JAGXHB010000106.1 GCA_024636425.1 Roseobacter sp. | reverse complement strand
GTGAGGGTGGTGCCCTTGCGCAGGCTCAGCAGTTCGAACATCTGGTATTCCTTGCCGGTCAGATGCACGGTCTGCTCGGCCACCGTCACGGTCTTGGCATCCAGATTGACCGACACTTGCCCGGTATGGATGACGGATTGAGAATGTCCCTTTGATCGCCTGATGATCGCATGGATCCGCGCCACCAGTTCCTCGCGGTGGAAAGGCTTGGTCAGGTAGTCGTCCGCACCAAAGCCGAAGCCCTTGATCTTGCTTTCGGTGTCATCCGACCCCGAAAGGATCAAGATCGGCGTCTCGATCCTGCTCAACCTGAGCTGGCGCAGCACTTCGTGGCCGTTCATGTCCGGCAGGTCCAGATCAAGCAGGATCAGATCGTAATCATAAAGCTTTGCAAGATCGATTCCCTCCTCCCCCAGATCCGTTGCATAGGTGTTCAAATTGGCATGTGTCAGCATCATCTCGATGCTTTTCGAGGTTGTAGGGTCATCTTCAACCAGCAAAATACGCATTATTTTTCTCCGCTCGTGGCATTCGGGTACCGGCCTCACCGTGAACAAAAAGACTTAACCACACGTTAACATAGGTACTTCATATATCGCGCAACTTAAAGTTGTCTATACTTTTGTAAGGCTGTAGCCCGCAATGCCGCCTCTCCATGTTCGGAAACCGCGCGCACCCACTCCATGAACTCTTCGTTGCTGATCTGATAGCGCTCCAACGCCTCGGCCTGGGTCAGCAGGCCATAGGCAACACCGCGCACCACAGCCGCCTTGCGCGATGCCACCCACCTGCGTGTTTCGCTGTCCGGCAGATCCCCCTGGCTGAATGTCGACCCATCCGGCAAGGTAACGGCCCGCGGCCCGATGACTTTTTTCAAAAACATAGTACTGTCCCAACACTGGCATGATCCCCACCCTGCCCGCGTGGCGTTTAAAGACAAATGAAGCGCCCCCCTTGAGAATACCGCGGATTTTCATATATATCGCCTCAAACCTCCCGGAGATCTCACATGCCCCTCGACCGCACATCTCAGCTGAATTCACTTGGCTTCGCCAAAGCGCCGGCAGACACACGCGTGGTTGTGGCGATGTCGGGCGGCGTCGACAGCTCGGTTGTCGCGGCAATGCTCGCCGAGGAAGGGTATGACGTCGTGGGCGTCACCTTGCAGCTTTACGATCACGGTGCGGCGCTCGCCCGCAAGGGAGCCTGCTGCGCCGGCATCGACATTCACGACGCCCGGCGGGTTGCTGAAACGATGGGCTTTCCGCACTATGTCCTTGATTACGAAAACGTCTTCAAGGACGCCGTCATTGATGAATTTGCCGAAAGTTATCTTGGCGGGGCGACGCCTGTCCCCTGTATCCGGTGCAACGAACGGGTGAAATTCAAGGATCTGCTTGAAACCGCCAAAGACCTCGAAGCCGACTGCATGGCGACGGGCCATTATATCCAGCGCATGATGGGCGAGCATGGGCCTGAACTGCACAGCGCTGCCGACGCCAACCGCGATCAAAGCTATTTCCTGTTCTCGACCACGCCCGAGCAGCTCGCCTATCTGCGCTTTCCGCTTGGCCACCTGCCGTCGAAAAACGACACCCGCGCGCTTGCCGCGAAATACGGGCTCAGCGTGGCGGACAAGCCCGACAGTCAGGACATCTGCTTTGTTCCGAACGGCGATTATGCCTCCGTCATCCGAAAACTGCGGCCCGAAGCGGCCAATCCCGGCGATATCGTGGATGCGGAAGGGACCGTGCTGGCACGCCATGATGGCGTGATCAACTATACCATCGGGCAGCGCCGCGGGCTTGGCATCGGCGGGCTAGCCGATCCTCTTTATGTGGTGCGCCTTGATGCTGACAAGGCGCAGGTTGTGGTCGGGCCAAAATCCATGCTTGCCACACGTACAGTTCCGATCCGCGAAATCAACTGGCTGGGGGATGTCCCGCTGATGTCACGATCCGAATGGCCTATTGCGGTCAAGGTCCGGTCAACCCGCCCCCCCATCGACGCGATTTTGCGCCCGATCACCGACACCACAGCCGAAGTTGAACTGCTGACACCGGAAGAAGGCGTGTCACCGGGTCAGGCTTGTGTCTTTTATGATCCCGACAGTTCGCGCATCTTCGGCGGTGGATGGATCCACAAAGGCTGACATCATTCCAAATGGTTTCAAATCCCGGGGAGTTTGAGGGGCAGAGCCCCTCATTCCCGAACAAAGGATGTCACGCGCAAGCGTGGCCTTTGGAGTCAAAGCAGGCGATCTAAACAAGCGATCAAAGCCGCGCCAGAACCGCCCGCGCGGCGCGCAGCCCAGGGGGCTCGGCTCCCTTGCCCAGCAGATCAATCGTGCGCGCCATCGCGTCTTTTTGCGCTTCAGGATGTGCGATCACATCCGACAGGGCAGCAGCGATCGGCCCGGCCTGACAGGCAGGCCCCAGAAACTCGGGCACGACGCGCGTGTCTGATACGATATTGACCAGCGTTACCGTATCAATCAGCGCCATGACCCGCATGATCCGGAAACTCAAGGCGTTCATCTTGTAGGCGATGACCATCGGGGTCTGCGCTGCCGCCAATTCCAGCGAAACGGTTCCTGACGCTGCCAGTGCCACGTCCGCGGCCTTGAATGCCGCACGTTTGGCCGCCAGCGCCGTGTTCCTATCCATCTGCGTCGGGTCCAGAACAATCGGCGATCCGGACCATCCTCGCACGATGGTTTGCAAGTCGGCGGCGACCGGCCCCGCTGCCGGTACGACCACGCGCAAATCCGGCCTTTGAGCGGTCAAGATGGCCACCGCCTCACCAAAGACCGGAGCGAGACGTGCGACCTCTGCCTTGCGCGATCCGGGCAGCACCAGCAAAAGCGGGGCATCCCCGATCCCGTGCACTGACCGAAATGCCGACGCTTCCGCAGTCGTGGCTTGCGGCTCTGCCACAACCGGGTGACCCACGAAATCGCAGGCCATGCCCGCCGCCTGCATCAGCGGGGGCTCGAACGGAAAAAGCGCCAGCACCTGATCGATATGCCGCGCCATCTTGGCCGCTCTGCCCGCACGCCATGCCCAAACGGTCGGAGCGACGTAGTGGACCGTGCGGATATCCGACATCGCCTTGACCTGCTTGGCCACGCGCAGCGAGAAATCGGGGCTGTCGATGGTGATCATGACATCCGGCTTCGTGTCGATCACGGCTTGGGCGGTTTCGTTGATCCGCGCCTTGAGCGCACTGTACTTGGGCAGGATCTCCGCGATGCCCATGACCGACAGTTCGGACATGTCGAACCGGCTTCGCAGCCCTTCGGCGGCCATGTCGCTGCCGCCGATCCCGTCAAATGTCACCTCCGGGCGCAACGTCTTCAACCCAGCCATCAGCGCCCCGCCCAGACGATCGCCCGACGGCTCGCCCGCGAGGATAAAAACCCTCATGCCGGCTTGCGTGCCCAAAGGGTCAGGCCCAGCCTCTCCGCCTCGGTGGTGCAGCGGTCAGGCTCCATCACGATGACGCCGCCCGCTTCGATCACGATGCCGGCAAGGCCTGCTTGGTATGCGGCCGTGATCGTCGCGAGGCCGATTGTGGGCATGTCGACCAACAGGCTTTGACCGCGCTTTGGCGCTTTGAACAGGACCGCACGCGCGCCCGTGACCTGCTCTGGCAACGTTGCCAAAAGATGGTCCGTGCCCCCTATCGCCTCGATCCCCCAGACCTGCCCGGACCCGACGACGCAGCATTGGCCTACGTCCAGCGGTGCCAATGCGGCGACAAGGGCCGCTCCGCGTGCCGCGTCCTTCTCCATCTGGTCATCAGGCTGCGGTCCACCCAGAATGCCCGCCGCAGTCATCAGATCAGGTGCCACATCCTGTGCGCCCACGACGGTAAAGCCCGCGTCTTCCATGATTTCAACCAGCACCCGCAAGGCACCGTCATCGCCAGCGGCGAGCGCTTTCTGGAACTGCGGCACCAGCGGCAGGGTTGCGGGATCAAGTTTGGCCGGGTCAAAGGCGGGGCGAGTCACGCCGCCGCAAAAACAAACCTGCGTTACGCCCCGTTCTTTCAGCGCGTGCAACAGCGAGCCGAGCGTTTCGAGCCGGAATGTCAGATCAGGCGTCATCCCGTCAGGCTGCGACCCTTCGTAGGCACAGATCACCGGCTGCGTTGCCTGCGCCTGCGCGATGCGTTGAGGAAGCCCGCCTGTCCCTGCGATCAAGGCCAGCATCAGCCCGGTGTCAGGAAATGGCGGCCCGTGTCGGCCATGACGAAGTCGACGATCTCGCGCACGTAGTCGCTGGATGTTTCCTCGCCCAGACGACGTGCGCGGTCATGAAATGTGCCTTCGCCCTGCGCAAGCATCTGAAACGCCGCACGCAAAGCGGTGATGTCTGCACGGGACACCCCCCGCCGTTTGAGACCCACAAGGTTCAGCCCGTCCAGCACGCCCCGTGGCGCCTGCACCAGCCCGTAGGGAATCACGTCATTCGTCACCATGGTGACTGCGCCGATGATCGCACCCCGTCCGATGCGCACAAACTGGTGGATGCCCGACAGGCCCCCGATAATCACGTCATCCTCGAGAATGCAGTGACCGGCGACGGCTGCGTTGTTGACCACAATCACGCGGTCCCCCAGAATCGCATCATGCGCGATGTGGCACCCCGCCATGAAGAGCCCGTCATCGCCGATTTTCGTCAGGCCTCCACCGCCTTCGGTGCCGCAGTTCATCGTGACATGTTCACGGATCCGGTTGCGCTTGCCGATGACAAGGCGACTGGCCTCGCCCTTGAACTTCAAATCCTGCGGGATCTCTCCGATGACCGCGAATGAGAAGATCGTCGTGCCCTCGCCCACCTCGGTCTGGCCGGTGACGATGACGTGGGATTTCACCACGACGTCAGCCTGCAATACCACCTGCGCCCCGATCACGCAAAACGGGCCGACGCTGGCGGACGGGTCAATCTGCGCCCCGTCCTCGATCACGGCACTGGGGTGGATATTGCCCATCAGGACAGGTCCATCATCGCAGTAAATTCAGCCTCGGCCGCCATCTCGCCATCGACGGATGCAACGCCAGAAAACTTCCAGACCTTGCCGCCCGCTTTACCGCGCAACGTCGTCAGCTCCATGCGCAAGACATCGCCGGGCACGACCTTGCGGCGGAATTTGCATTTGTCGATGGCCATGAAGTAGACCTTCATCTCCTTGTCCGCCATTTCGAGCGTGACGCCCACCATCACAGCGGCGGTCTGCGCCATTGCCTCGACGATCGTGACGCCGGGCATGATCGGCAAACCGGGGAAATGGCCCTGGAAATGCGGTTCATTCATGGTGACATTCTTGATGCCGACGGCAGTTTCCGTGCCGTTTATGTCAATCACCTTGTCGACCAGCAAAAACGGATAGCGGTGCGGGATGATCCGCTGGATCATCTGGATGTCAGCCTGCGGAAGCGTGTCGGTCATGGCGGGTCCAGTCTTGTAAATGTTCTGGTCTGGCTATCAATATTGCGGACCATGGGCAAGCGCAGGTGCTAGTCGCTGCCACTGCCCAAGGACTCATCTATACGCGCAATCGCCTCGTCTGTGATGTCGATCGCATTGGCACTCACGAAAACGGAGCGGCGTTCAAGGATTACAGCCGCACCTGAATCGCGCATCAATTCTTCAAGCACGGGGCCGGCACCGTTCAGAAAAACCTCGCGTTCCTGATCCACAAGCTGGTTCAGCGCACGGCCTTTTTGCGCCTGTCTGGCACGGATTTCCTGCACTTTCGCATCGAATTCATCCGCCAGCTGGCGAAATGTCTCGGCGTCCATGGTGGTACGCTTTGCGGTCAGTTCAAGCTCTTCGGCCTCAAGGTCTGTCTCGATCTTGCGGTTTTCGGCGGCCAGTGCCGATCCTTGGGCATCCACGTCGCGCGCAACACGCTCGCCAAAGGCGCTGTCGTTGAAAACGCGATCGGAATCAATGGTCAGGATCGGGCTTCTGATGTTCGAGCGTTCCCGCTCGGACGCTTGCTGCGCGATGACCGGTGCCGCCCCGAAGGACAGCACCGGCATCAGACATATGAGCAACGCGCACAGACGCATAGGCAAATCAGAAGTCGGTTCTTAGGGTGACTTCGAACTTCTGCTCTTTGTCGAATGTCTCTTTCTTGAGGGCTTTCGACACGTTGAACTGCAGCGGTCCCACGGGTGTCTCCCAGAACACCGACAAGCCTACGACATGGCGGAACGATCCGGACTCTCCGATGATCGTCCCTCCGTTGAAGTTAACATCATCCAGATTCCACAGGTTGCCGACATCATAGAAGACACCGCCATTGATCCCGTACTCTTCCGGCAAGCCAAGCGGGAACTCGGCTTCGAACCGCGCCGCGATATAAAGGTTGCCGCCCAACGGATCATCGAACCCGGCAGATACATCGCGCGGACCGATCCCCCCCGGCTCGAAGCCGCGCAGAATGGATGGGCCCAGAACGAAGCGGTCTGACACACGGTTGTTGCCGTCACTCCATGCCAATGCGCCGCCTTCAAGCGTCGCGCGCAGAGTGACTTCTTCGTTGAGGATGCTCTTTTCACCGATCACCTTTGCGGTGGTCTTGATGAACTTGGAATCCCCCCCAAGTCCTGCGAAATCCTGACCGAACTGGAACAACAGACCCGACGTCGGATCAAGACCCGTGCGCCGCGTGTCATACGTATAAGCATACCCAACGGACGATGCGTCCTGTCTTCCGGCCTGAATATCGTCTTCGATAACAGGACCGTTGACCGCGGTCTCACGCGCTGTCATCTCAAGACTGTCAAACGTATAGCGCAACTGCACCCGCCCGTTTTCACTGACCGGGAAGGTCAGGCTTGGCTGGAACAAGAGCCGTTCCGTATCAAACGATGAGAAGGACGAGTTTGTTTCCGCGTAATCAAGGTTCAGACCGAGGGCGACATCGCGTCCCAGCAGACTGGGTTCGATGAAATCAAACCCGTAGCGCCGCGCATCTGTCGCGGTGCTCAGCACCAGGCGGACCTTCTGGCCCCGCCCCAGGAAGTTTTCCTCGGCGAAACTTACAGCAACACCGACACCATCGTTATTGGAATACGATCCACCAAAGCTGAGCGAGCCTGTGGGTTGTTCCGTGACGTTCACGTCAACCACCACCTGCTCGGGGGATGACCCCTCGCGGGCATCGACTTCGGCAGATCCGAAATATCCAAGGTCACGGATACGCTGGGCGCTCTCGCGGATTTCGCGCGGGTTAAACGGATCACCTTCGACGCTGTCGAACTGGCGGCGCACAACGCGGTCGAGCGTGGTTGTGTTGCCTTCGATGTCGATACGTTCAACAAAAACGCGTGGCCCGCGTGTGATCCGGTATTCAACGTCCAACGTCAGATCGCGCTCATTGCGTGTGACCACAGGCTCGACCCGAAGGAAATCAACGCCGTCGCGGATCGCTTTACGCTCCATCCGGGCGATATCGGTTTCGACCT
>JAGXHB010000105.1 GCA_024636425.1 Roseobacter sp. | reverse complement strand
CGTGATCGGCATCATCTTGATCGGGATGATCTGCGGGACCATCGCTGCGGTGATTGCGTTCGTTTCAGGCGCAAGTCTTGGAGGACTGCTGCTCGCTTACGGGATCGGAGGGACCGTGTCCTTGCTGCCGGTCGTTGCGGTAGTTCTTTCACGGCGCCCTGTGCAGCGCGGCAATCGCCCTGACGAGCAGCAGGCGGGGGAGAAGACTACTCTGCGCGCTGCGACCGACCGATCCTGAAACCACAGTAATGGCACAACACCGAATTCAAGCCGATGTGGCACAGCGTGCCCGCCTGTCGCCGCTTGATGCGCACCCTCTGGTGCCTCTCAATACGCTTTTGCCTCAGGCCCGCGCGGCGCTGACCTATGCCGTTGCTTCAGCCGACAGCGAGGGGCCCTTGCGGGTATTCTTTGCAATGGGAGATGGCCGGCGCCGCGCAGTGGTTGTTCATTTTTCCGGCAAGTGCCTTGATACCATATGGGCCGCGTTCGATGCTTGGCGGTCAGCACAGCCCAAGCCCGATCCGTCGATCTGCTGGCTGCGCGTGGATTGGGTCACCCGGAGTTGGAACCTGCCGTGGGATCAGTGCCAGCAGGCCATCCGCAGCAGCAAGCGCAATTATTTCCGGTATGGCCTGGCACTTGATCCGGATTTTTCCCTCGCCTTTCTCGAGCAAGAGCTGAACGCCAATGCGATGCTTTATCTGGGTCACAAGGAACCTGCAGCGGGGCTGAACCCGAAAAATTTTGGTATCTACGGACGCAGGCGCTTTGGCGAAAGCTTTGCCCTGCCCACGGCGCAGGACGCGCGGGTGATGCTTTTTACCACCGATGCATTTTTAATACAGGCCGACTGCGCACCCGTTCCGCTGCACGGGTTCAGCGGCGGGTCGGAGGGGCGCGACACCGGACGGCGCCGTCTTGATACGCTTGATGCGGCCACGGTTGAAACCATGGTGGACCAATCCAGCTGCTTTCTGGCTGCACAGATTGATGAGAAAGGACAATTTACCTACGGTCTGCACCCCTGCTTTGACCGCGAAATCAACGCTTACAATACACTGCGCCACGCAAGCACAGTTTACGCGATGCTCGAAGCATGGGAGGTCACGCGCGATCCAAGCCTATGGTCTGCGATTGAACGGGGGCTGAACCTTCTGACCGAACGGCTTGTCCGTCGCTACACCCTGCCCGACCGACAGCAGGTCGCTTATCTTCAAGACCTTAACAACGAGATAAAGCTGGGTGGCAGCGCTGTGTGCCTGCTGGCGCTGGTCACGTTTACAGAGCTGACCGGCGACAAGCGTCACCTCGCTTTGCTGGAGCAACTGGCGCAGGGCATCGTCCGGCTGCAAGATCCTGAAACGGGGCAGTTTGCGCATGTCCTCAACGCCGATGATTTAAGTGTCAAAGAGCAGTTCAGGATAATCTACTATGACGGTGAAGCCGCCTTTGGCCTGATGCGGCTTTATGGGCTCACTCAGGATCCGCGCTGGCTGGCGGCGGTGGAAAAGGCTTTCGACTATTTCATCGAACAAGAGCATTGGCGCACGCATGACCATTGGCTTAGCTATTGCGTGAACGAACTGACGCTGTATCGCCCTGAAGAAAAATACTACCGCTTCGGATTGATGAACGTGGCAGATCACCTTGATTTTGTGATCGACCGGATCACCACCTTTCCCACACTGCTCGAGCTGATGATGGCGGCGCATAAAATGATCCGGCGTCTGGAGTGTGACGAAACGCATCGGCACCTCCTCAAACACCTTGACCAAGACAAGTTCTACCGCGCCCTGGAGACGCGGGCACGGTATCTGGCGAACGGTTTCTTCTGGCCCGAAATGGCGATGTTTTTCCGCAATCCGCAGCGTATCCTGGGCAGCTTTTTCATCCGTCATCACGCATTCCGCATCCGGATCGACGATGTCGAACATTATCTGTCCGGAAATCTCGCTTACCTCAAGCACTACCTGCGCGCTGAAACACGGCCGCTTCCTTCCAGCTTTGCGCGATCCGGTGACCAGCCGCGCCCCCTGCCCCTGACCGCCGATGCCGTCATCGCCTGGGGCGGCGCCGTGAATCTGGGGCAGCGGCAGCATCTGCGGACAGGGCAACTTGGGCCCGCCGCAGTGCTCAACATCCCGGAACTTCGCCATGCCGATCTTTCCGTGGTCAATCTGGATTGTGTCGTCAGCACGTTTGGCCGTCAGGGTGTAGACAAGGGCGAAGCCGCGCCATTCTATCGTCGTGCGAGGCCGGAAATGCTGCACATCCTGACCAACGCCGGGGTCAATGCGGTCACCGTGGGGAACGCCCACAGCGGGGATTACGGGCCGACCGCCTTGATCCAGCAAACCGAAATTCTGGACAAGATCGGCATCCGATATGCAGGCGCGGGCGCGACTGTGGACAATGCGCTGCGCCCTATGATCTGCACGGCAGGCGATACCCGTGTTGGAATCCTGAGCATTGACACCACACAACACCGTTCTTCCGCAACCGACAGCGGGCCCGGCACGGCGTTTCTGTGCCCCAATGAAACGGACGTGTGGCATTCGAGAATGACTGCCCTCATCGCGCAGGCGAGGGAAAATGCCGATGTCGTCCTTGTCACCGTTCATTGGGGGGCCAAAGCCACCCCGACCCCCGACCGCAAGATGCGCAGGCTTTCCCGCGCATTGATTGATCTTGGTGCAGACGGTGTACTGGGTGTGGCGGGACAAAAGCCGCACGGGATTGAAATTTACAGGTCCAAGCCGATCATCCACGGCACAGGGACGCTTCTGGCCGAAGCACCCCGTCCCTGGTTCCGGCCTGGCGGGCTGTTTCGCCTTGGTCTTGGGGCAGCCGGAATCCGCTGGATCGAGTATATCCCCATCGGAATCGGCTATGGCTTCAGCGAGCGTCTGGATGGCGAGATGGCCGCGCAGGAACTGGACCGATATGAAAGCGCCTGCAGTGGCTTCGGCACTACGCTTGTCAGGCAAGGGCATCAGGCTTTTGTCGATCTGGGTGCAGCGGACGCAAGCCCGACATTGGCCGCCCCCGCAGTGATGTCTTCCCGTCGCTACCGCATGGACGCGCTTGCAGCCTACGCGCCTGATGCTACTGCCGGGCAAGCGTCCTTCGTGCCAGGAAACGCCCGGATCGCGGATGTGCCGCTGAACGGGCTGAGGCTTTTGGGAGTGCGCTTGAAGCCGTCAGTTATCACCCGCCGTCAGATGCTTTGGGTCGAAACATGGTGGTCCGTTTCGAAACCTGTGATGGAAGATCTCCGCATAAGTTTGATGGCGGTTCCAAGGGGGAGGGCACGCAGTGATGATTGGGGCGCAGGGTCCGATCACGATCCGTGCGACTGGATGCAACCGACGCGCGCTTGGAAAGTGGGTCAGATCTACTATGACCACTACGGATTGCGGCCCCCGCCGCTTGACCGGATCGGTACTTCACCCCTTCAATTGGAAATACGAGTCACAGGGCGATCACCCTCTTCGGAATGCTATCTGCACCCCAGGATCATCCCTGTTCGGATCGTCCGCTAAAACCATCCGCGTGGTGCCCGCGCTACGCTCTGCCGGGGCTCCCATTGGTCGAAACTTGTTTTTTGCTGCATCCGGGCGGAGAGTTTCGCCCGGATGCAGCGGTCTTTTCGTTTAGAGAGCCGTGTCGTCGGACGAGTCTGACAACCCGCCAAGCAAACCGCCGTCAAGCAGACCGTCGGTCAACCCACCCAGAAGATTGCCGCTGCCGCCAGACGGATCACCATCAGTGATCAACACCAGATCAGTTGCATCTGCCACCAATCCTTCGTCGCCGATGACCTCGCCAAGCACTCCATCATTGCCGGTGACATCGCCCAAGGCTCCGCTGTTGCCTGTCAGGTCGCCCAGAATGCCGCCGTCCGAAATGACATCATCAAGCAGACCGCCATCAATTGCGGTACTACCAAGCAGGCCATCGAGGGGGCTGCCTTCGCCGCCGAGCAGGCCATCAAGCGGACTACCTTCGCCGCCAAGCAGGCCATCGAGGGGGCTACCCTCGCCGCCGAGCAGACCATCAAGCGGGCTACCGTCGCCGCCAAGCAGACCGTCAAGAGGACTACCTTCACCGCCAAGCAGGCCATCGAGCGGGCTACCGTCGCCGCCAAGCAGACCATCAAGCAAGCCATCGGAGCCCATTCCGTCATCTGGCATATCAGCCTGGCCAAGCGCTCCAGTGCCGAGCAGATCACCGATCAGGCCGTCAGATCCGCTCACGTCACCAAGTTCGCCATCATTGAGCAGCAGATCGCCCAGAAGTCCGTCGGACCCTGTCAAATCCCCCAACACGCCATCGTTGCCCGTCAGATCGCCCAGCAGGCCGGTATCCGACACGATTCCATCCACCAGACCGATGTCATCGCCCTGAACCCCATCCCCAAGGATAGGTTGTCCGAACAGCTCTTCGCCGATCTCGCCCAAGGCACCATCTGCGCCGACAAGATCGCCCAACAAGCCGTCAGACCCGGTCAGTTCCCCAAGTGGGCCGCTATTATCTGTGACGTCCGCCAATAACCCGCCAGCGCCAATTACCGGATCAAGCAGGCCTTGCTGGTCTGCGTCCGCATCGGAGTCTGCATCGGCGTCTGCATCAGCGTCTGCATCGGCGTCTGCATCGGCGTCGGCATCGGCGTCAGCGTCGGCATCTGCGTCAGCATCAGCGTCTGCATCGGCGTCCGCGTCGGCATCTGCATCAGCGTCGGCATCCGCATCTGCATCTGCATCAGCGTCGGCATCCGCATCAGCGTCGGCGTCTGCATCAGCGTCGGCATCAGCATCGGCATCAGCATCTGCATCAGCGTCGGCATCTGCGTCGGCATCACCATCATCCACATCGTCGCTTCCACCACCTGCAGCAAGCGCCGCGAGGCCGATTCCGCCTAGTGCAGCTGCTGCAATACCCTCATCGCTGAATCCTGCGCCAAGTCCGGCGGCCGTGGGGTCACCTTCAACCACCATGCCATCACTGTAGACAATGCTATGAAGGGAACCGTTCTCGGTCGGTACATAGTACCCTTCGACAGTCACGGTGTCGCCGTTGCCCAAATTGATGACAAGGTCGTTGCCAGCGCGGCTGTAGGTTTCCTGCCCTGTCTGTTCGAAATTGAGGTTTACACGCACTTCGGTTGGTGATGCTTGAATTGTTCTATTGGCCATTTTTCGCTCCTTGTCACTTTGATGAGGTGTATACCCATTACGGATATATACCAAAGCAGTTATATATTTCTTAAGTATGTATTTGACTTACACAAGTATCTAAAGTCAAGATATGTATGGATGCATTGAGGCAAAGTTTGCTTTTTGCATCTGTTTGCACATGGTTTGTTGCTCCGAGGCATTGCTGTCTCGGACCGAAGGTGCCCCTATGGGTACTGGGGCGCATTTCTTTTGGAATGCAGGCCCTTGCAGGGTCAGCGCGCTTTCACTCTCATGCAAGTCGCCCACCAGCAGTGCGCCCGTCGACTGGATTTAAAGGTGTCGTTTGGCGTGGAGAGGGAGAGTGCGTCTGGACAGTGCGCTTCTAGTAAGGATTGAAGCGACACTGCCGAGTGTCATAGCATCGTGGCAAAGATAAAGGCCGAGCGTTTCGGAGAGGCCCCGAAGAGAAAGTATGCCCTTGATGACCAGTGATCAGCAGCAGCCCACCCCTTCTCCGGGCATGTCGATGCGGCCCATAATCCAGACCATCGCGCGCATGATCGCGACGGATCGGCGCCCTACCCTGCTCGCCAGCGAAAGTGGCAAGGTGCTGCTCGCCAATACCCCCGCGCAGCGGCTTGAGCTGGATCAGAAACGCCTGCGCACGACACTTGACTGGTCGATGCTGTGCAAGCAGGCATACCGCGCCGGAAGCACTGCGGTCTCTCTTTCGCATGGGACCGCGGATCTGGAAGGTGAAGTGGTTCACTTGTCTTTGGGGCACCGGGATGGCTATCTTTTGCGGCTGGCCGAAAACGACCACGAGGCGTCTTGGCTGCGCAACCGGTCCCGGTCTGCCACCTTGCTGCGGGTCGCGCACGACCTGCGCACCCCGATCCAGTCCTTGTTGGCAACGGCGGAAAGGGCGCTGGACGATGATGCGGAAACCAGCCCTGATGACAGGGAAAGCGCGCGTCAGCAGCTTCGGCAATCGTCTGAACTTGCGCTGGACTACATCAGCAATGTGTTGGGCGTTATTCGCGGGGATCAGACACTTGCCGGCATTCGACCGGACGAGACGTTTAACATCACCGAAGAACTGCGCGCACTGATGGCAATGATAGGCCCGATTGCGCGTCAGCAAGGCGTCGATCTCAAGCTCTCGCTTGATCCGCACGAAGATATTTGGGTGCACGGGCCGGTTCAGTATCTGCGGGCGCTGTTTCAGAATATCATCGACAACTCTGCAAAATATGGCGGCACCATGGTCGAGATCGGCCTGACAAGCCGCCCGATGCCGTCGCCGGACCCGGAAAAAGACCACCTCAAGATCACGCTTCTGGTCAAGGATCTGGGGGGCGGCCTGCCTCCCGAGCAGAAATCCAGACTGTTTGAGGCGCTTGGGCAGACCAGAACGCTAAAGACCCAACCCTCGGCAGCATCGGAGCGTCCGTCTGCCGGATTGAACATCATGGCGCATGCGTTGCGGCAGCTTGGCGGCAAGCTCGACCTGGCGGACCGGCTGTCGGAAGCTGGCGATATCATAGGTACGGCCATCGAGGTTACGATCACGTTGCAAAGCGGCAAGACAGAGAGGCCGGTCTCTGCCTTCGGTTCTGTGGAGGTCTCGGGGGAAACACCTTTGCGCGGCCTCTCTATCATTGTGGTCGAAGACAGCCCTTCAAGCCGGGATTGGATCGGTCACACGCTCAGAAACGCGGGTGCGGAGGTATGGGCGGCGGGCAACGGAGCCGAGGCGCTGTCGTTGATTGCACGGCCGGATATTCGAAGCCGGCTGGATCTGATCCTGACCGATATGACCCTGCCCTATATGTCTGGCATCGAACTGGCCGAGCGGGTGCGCCAGTCGGACGACGCGCCGTGGTCCGGCCCGATTGTGGGTCTGACAGCGCATGTGGCACAGGATCTTGTAACCGCCTGCCACGCCGCCGGTATCAGCAAGGTGCTCGAGAAGCCAATTCGTTCGTCCACGTTGCGCAATGCCATTCTGGAAGCGCTTGTTCCCCCGGGAAAGGCATCCGCCAAACCTGCGCCCACAGTGCAAAAACCTGCGGTCACCCGGCGGAGCGGCTCTGGGCCGCTCAACGACTATATCGTCGACGATCTTTTGTCCCAGCTTGGAAGAGACGGTGCCGTTTCCTTCATGGAGCGTGCCTTGAATGAAGCGTATGATGTCTTTGCGCGCATCCAGCAAGAAGGCGCCGGGCCCGACACCGGCAGGATGCTGCATGCGGCAACGGGCGCATGTACTTTGACTGGACTTTTGGCTGTCGAAAAATGCCTGCGATCGATGGAGTTTGCCTTGGACGAGTGTCAGTCTCTTGAACAGCACCACAGCCAGTTGAAAGAGGTGCTCGCCGAGACACGCATTGCGATAGACGCCCTGAAGTGAGTAGAAGATCCTTGAATGTGTCCAAAATGTGTCGATGCGGTCCGGTCTTGGACGCGATAGTTAAATGTTGATGCATTGTCCGCTATATGGACGTAGAGAATAGTGCTGGCCCGTCGAAGGGGGTCACGAGATTGAAACCGCTAATTTATCAAAGGGAGCGCGTGTGATGACTGTCCAGCATTCTGGAACGCACCAGCCTGCGCCTATTCGTGTTCTGATAGCTGACGACCACGCTCTCGTGCTCGAAATGTTTGAACACTTTCTGTCCAGTCGCCCGGATTTCGAGGTGATGACCGCGCCCGATCTGGATGCCGCCTTGTCCGTGATGGAAACTGACGGCCCTTTCGATCTTGTTCTCGTCGATCTGAATATGCCGGGGATGAACGGCGTCGCGGGACTTCGCAAAGCCATGGAAAAGAACGATGGCGGGCGGACCGGCCTTTTGACCAGCGACCCAAGCGCTCAGGTGATCTCGGAGATACTCCAGATGGGCAGTGCAGGCGTGATTCTGAAGACCGCGTCGCTGAAGGATCTTGCGAATGAAATCCGGTTCATGGCTGCAGGTGGCCGTTATGTGCCGGTAGAGCTGATTGACCAGCAAAAGCTCAAGGCGCGCGACACCAAGAACTCCCCGCTTTCCAATCGCGAAATGGACGTGCTTGGGCTGCTGTCCGAAGGACTGCAAAACCGCGAGATTGCTGATACGCTGTCCTTGGCGGAAGCGACAGTTAAAATGCACGTGAAGTCTATCTGTACCAAGCTGGGTGCCAGCAACCGCACGCAAGCCGTCATTGTGGCACGGGACATGAACTTTTTCTGAACCAGGCAGTGCGCGGACAGCACAGGTCATATCATCGGGACCAGTTCTTCCGCAATTGTCTTGGCATCTGCTCCAGCAGGCAGAACGATGTCGCAAAGGCCCAAAGGCAAAAGGACCGAGCCGCTATCGGACATTTCGCTTGTGATGCCGATGATGCGGATATCGGAGTACATGCGTCGGACCCGCAGGCAGACATCTGCGGCGTCTTCAGGAAACCCGAAGAAGTCTTCGTCCACGATCAACACGTCAAGTTGGGGTTGGCTTTGGCTTAGATGTGCCATGGCCCGGTCTGCGTCATCCTCTCGCAGAAGCCATATGCAGTAACCCTGGCCCGGCACGGTAAGTTCATAGGGCAGATAATCCCACCCCAGCATCGCGAGCACCCT
>JAGXHB010000002.1 GCA_024636425.1 Roseobacter sp. | reverse complement strand
GGCGACGAAGATGACGCGCGCATCGTCGGCAATGACATCACCGCCGGCAACGAAGAAGGTGGCCGCAAGGCGATGGAGAACCTTCTGGCCGTCGATCCGATGATCAACGTGGTCTATACCATCAACGAACCTGCAGCTGCGGGTGCTTATGAGGCGCTGAAGTCCTTTGGCCGTGAAAACGACGTGCTAATCGTCTCTGTCGACGGCGGTTGCCCCGGCGTGCAGAACATCGCCGACGGCGTGATCGGTGCAACGGCGCAGCAGTATCCACTGTTGATGGCGTCTAAGGGGATCGAGGCGATTGCCGCTTTTGCTGCTGACGGCACCAAGCCGCAGAACACCGAAGGCAAGGATTTCTTTGACACCGGCGTTGCGCTGGTGACGGACGAACCTGCTGACGGCGTCGACAGCATCTCGGTCGCTGAAGGCACGGATCTGTGCTGGGGCTAAGCCGCCCTTTGACCCGCGCGGCTTAAGCCCGCGTGTCTTTGAAAGGGGCGGGATTTTCCTGCCCCTTTCGCCGCGGCCCCGGTGCGGGCCGATATTTACCTGCAGAACGGGGGGAGACTGAAAATGGCTGGTCATGCCGATGATTATGAGTCCGTCATAAAGACGACCAAATCCGAAGACGTCGCTAAATTTGCCGCTCATCGAAAAGGCGCGCTGTCCAAGTTGCAGCATGCGCTGCACGTCAACCCTGCGCTTGTGCCGTTGTTCGTGCTGCTGGCGTCCATTGCAGTGTTCGGCTTGCTTTTGGGGTCGAAGTTCTTTTCCCCCTTTGCCCTGACGCTGATCCTGCAACAGGTCCAGATCGTCGGCATCGTCGCCGCCGCGCAAAGCCTTGTGGTTCTGACGGCCGGTATCGATTTGTCTGTTGGCGCAATCATGGTGCTGTCGTCGGTCGTGATGGGGCAGTTCACATTTCGCTACGGATTGCCCGTCGAAGTCGCGATCGCCCTCGGCCTCGTGTGCGGTATGATCTGCGGCTATATTAACGGCTGGTTGATTGCCGTCATGAAGCTGCCGCCGTTCATCGTGACCCTTGGGATGTGGCAAATCGTACTGGCGACAAACTTTTTGTATTCCTCGAACGAGACGATCCGCGCGCAGGACATCGAAGCGAACGCCCCCCTGCTGCAAGTCTTTGCCACCAAGTTCAACATCGGCGGCGCGGTGTTTACCGTAGGCGTCGCGTTCATGGTCGTGCTGATACTGTTCTTGTCTTACGTGCTGAAACAGACCGCGTGGGGCCGCCACGTCTATGCCGTCGGCGATGACCCAGAGGCGGCGCAGCTGTCGGGCGTCAATGTGAAGGGCGTGTTGATTTCCGTCTACGTCATTTCCGGTCTGATCTGTGCCTTTGCGGGCTGGGCTTTAATCGGTCGCATCGGCTCGGTCTCTCCGACCTCTGGGCAGCTTGCGAATATCGAAAGCATCACGGCTGTGGTGATCGGCGGCATCTCACTCTTTGGCGGCCGCGGATCGATTTTGGGCGCGCTGTTTGGGGCGCTGATTGTGGGCGTGTTCACCTTGGGCCTGCGCTTGGCCGGGGCTGACGCGCAATGGACGTTCCTGCTGATTGGTGCGCTGATTATCGGCGCTGTGGCAGTGGACCAGTGGATCAGAAAGGTATCGGCATAATGGAACCTATTCTTAAAGGCCGCGGCCTTGTGAAACGCTACGGCAAGGTCACCGCGCTCGATAACTGTGACTTCGACCTGTATCCCGGTGAAATCCTTGCGGTGATTGGCGACAACGGCGCAGGCAAATCGTCCTTGATCAAGGCCGTGTCTGGCGCTGTCATCCCGGACGAGGGCGATGTGTTTTTGGAAGGCCGCAAGGTCAAGTTCACCTCTCCCACGGATGCGCGCAAAGAGGGGATCGAGACGGTTTACCAAACCCTTGCCATGTCCCCTGCCCTGTCGATCGCTGACAATATGTTCATGGGCCGAGAGCTGCGCAAACCCGGCTTTCGCGGCAAAATCCTGCGCCAGCTTGATCGTTCGCGGATGGAACAGATCGCCCGTGACAAGCTGACAGAACTGGGACTAATGACGATCCAGAACATCAACCAAGCGGTCGAGACGCTGTCAGGTGGCCAACGCCAAGGCGTCGCCGTTGCCCGCGCGGCGGCTTTTGGGTCCAAGGTCATCATTCTGGACGAGCCGACAGCCGCCCTGGGCGTCAAGGAATCCCGCCGGGTGCTGGAATTGATCCAAGACGTGCGGGCGCGGGGCATTCCGATCATCCTGATCAGCCACAACATGCCCCATGTCTTCGAGGTTGCAGACCGCATTCACGTTCACCGCCTTGGCAAGCGACTTTGCGTGATTGATCCCAAGGACTACACCATGTCCGACGCCGTCGCGTTCATGACCGGGGCAAAGCAAGCGCCTGATCTGGCCGCCTAAGGCAGACTAAAACGGCAAGGCGTCCTAATCGGTGCCTTGCCGAAACCCGTTATTCAGCCCTGTCGTTTTCGACCGGAAGCAGATCAAGGCTGATCCCGCGCTGAATAGCAGATGCACGCACCGCGTCCTGCAATGCCGCGCTGCGCGACAGCAGCGATCGGAACCGCGCCTCGTCCAGCACGAGCAGCGTAGACGGCGCAATCGCCCGCACTTCGGCCCGGCGCGATTTGCTGAGCAGCAAGGCCATCTGACCGAACATATCCCCCCGGCCCAGCCGCCACGTTTGCCCGGCGCTTTCCAGTTCCACAGCGCCAGATGCGATGAAGAATACGCTTTTCGCCGGGGTGTCCTTGCGCATCACGATCCGGCCCGCATCGACGTAAATTGTCTTGAGCGAGCGGCCAAGCGCCTTGAGCGCCCGATCATCAAGATCAGCGAAAATCGGAAATTGGCGGATCAGATCGACCCGCTGCACAGCGATATCAAGGCGCGGACGCGCCTCTGCCTCTGCGCGGCGACCTGACAGTTTTTCGATCAAGGTGGCATAGACCTCTGCCCCGATCAGTCCGTCATCGCGCATGATCGCGTATTCCCGCTCTTCCAAACGCAAGGCTGTGCGGCGGATGAAACGGCGCTCTAGCTCTTCGGCATAGCCGGGATATTGCAGGCGCAGCCCCTCCAGCGCTTTGGTGACGCCTTCGGCGCGGCGGGCGATCAGCTCGTGCAACAGATCGGCAACACGACGGCCATGAATGCGGCGGATACGGCCGTCGATAAAGGCGTCGATATCGCGCAAGATCAGCTGCTGCGACAACAGCCGTTCAAATCGGTCAGCCGTCATCCGCACCAGCCACCGCGACAGCCCTAGCCGGTTATGCAACACAACAGCCGTCCGAAACGCGCGGCCATAAGCGATAGAGCGGCGTGCCGCCTTTTGATAGCTGCTGCGACCGCCTGCACGCGCGGCCTCGATCAGCTGGTCGGCGTCAGACAGGATTTGATCCGCCATCCGGGACGAAATGGTTCGTTCTTTGACCCGCGCAAGGATGGTGTCCCGCTCAAAACCAGCAAGCGCGATCAAGCCCAGCGTGATGCGGTCCCGGTCTAGAATGTCGTCAGCGTCCTCCGCCGCATCGACCGCTGCATCTAACCGCTCACCAAAGGTCTTCGCCTCGGACCGGACGGTTTCCTTGGTCAGCGCATAGGCTTCGGTCGTGCGGGCGAGTTCCTCACGGACGGTCTGAAGTCCCACGGCAACAACTTGCCGCGACAGCGCTTCGTCTATCGGTGACAAACGGTCGAGCTTCAGCCAGCCGATGACAGACCGCAGCGTGGTACCCTGCACGATCAACGTGAACAGGGTAAATCCGGTGGCAAGGATACCGACAAGGCGCTTCACCTCAACGGGGACGCGAAAGCTTTCGGTGACGGCCAGAGCCAGCGCCAGGGTGACGGCCCCGCGCAACCCGCCCCACAAGATCGCAGTGCGATACGGCCGATCGACCCGCGGCGACAGGCGCAGCAGCGTCAGCAAGGGCAGTAGGCCGAACAAAACAACCGCACGTGATGCAATGGCCGCAACGACAACAACGCCGATCAAGGCGAAATCACTTAGCGTGACACCCTCTAACAGGCGCGGGATCAGCAAGGCAGCCAGAATAAAGATCAGCGCGCCAGCCCAATGCGCGAGCAGATCCCAAACATCCCGCAGGTTCGCCCAAGCCTGCGGCGGCAAACGACCTGGCCCCGTCAAATTCACCGTCAAACCGGCGACAACCACTGCGATCACGCCGGAGGCGCCAACCATCTGTTCCGCCCCCACATAGGCAAGATAAGGCAATGAGACGGAGACAGAGATCAGCGCAAGCTCGTGCCGGCCGAACAGCGCCATGATCCAAACCGCCACACGCCCCGCCAGCCAGCCGGTCAACGCACCACCGCCGATCAACACGGGAAACTGCGCCAAAGCATCGCCAAGTTCGGGGTCCGGCACGCCCAGCATCACGAAGCCCATGAACAGGCCGAACAGCGCAATAGCGGCGGCGTCGTTCAACAGGCTTTCGCCCTCGATCAAGCGCGCCAACCGCCGCGGCGCAGAGATAGAGCGAAAGATAGAGACAACGGCGGACGGGTCAGTGGTCGAGACGATAGCACCGATCAACAGGCAGGCCGCCAAGGGCAAGGTGCTGACCCACGACAACGCATAGCCGACCGACAACGTCGCCACGACCACTGCCACGACAGCCATAACAAGAATGGGAACCCAGTCATCGACCATACGGCGCAAGTTCATGCCCAACGTCGCCTGAAACAAAAGCGTCGGCAAAAAGACATACAGGAAGACATTGGACCGGATCGGCAGCCCAAGGATCGCCTCTGCCACCGGATTCAGCGCATCGGTCAGGTCAGTGCGCAGGAAAAACAGCGCGCCTGATGCGATCAGAATGCCAAGCAGCGCAAGGATCACGCTGTAGGGCAGACGCAGGCGGGCGGCCAATGGCTCTGCCGCGCCGATAACAAGGAAAAGCGATGCGATGACCGCGGTGATCAGAACAATATCCATGATCTGCCGATAGCAAGTTCGGCAGTTGTTGTAACGCCTCTTGCGCATCTTGTTGCTTAATGAGGGCTTAGAGATATGGGGTTTTAGTCCGCCACGTGGGCTGGCCGTGGTAACCTTCGGGTAAAAGAATGGCTTTTTGTTTTGACTGACGTGGGGAAGACGGTGAGAGGCCTTCTTTCCACGTCGCGCGGCCCTAGTCGCTCCTGTCCGACCAGGGCGCTGTGATTGAGGGGAACTAAGCCCTGCAGGCGATGCTGGCCACAATTGCGGTATGAACGGACGCAAAGTGCCACCCTGAGGTGGCGTGTAACGCGTTGTACTGATTATGAAGATTCGGTGTATCCGTCCGGTGGCCCCGCTCTGACGGCGTGATGGAGTGCCTGCTAGATGTCCACCATCTGTAGTGGACATCTTGAGGTGAGCAATGGCGGGCAAGAAGGGCCAGAAGAAGCGGGTCTGGTCAGACGAGGAGAAGCGGTCGATCTGCACGCAGGCGCGTGTTCCTGATGTGTCGGTTGCGCAGGTTGCTCGGCGCTACGCGATGAACACCAACCTGATCCATAAGTGGCTTCGCGATCCTCGGCTTGCATCAGAGGAGAAGGCTTCGGGTTTGCCCGAGGCTGAGGGTGCAACGTTTCTTCCCATCGAGGTTGCGGGCATGGCCCCCGCCCCAATGGCACCCATTTCATCCACTCCTTCGACAGATTCGATCACCGCGCAGCGCGTGGACATCACGCTGTGTGATGGCCGGCGCATTTTGGTGGAGGGTCCCACCGCGCTGTCGGCGATCGTGGCGATGGTCGCGGGGCTGGCGCAATGATCCCGGTGCCAAGCAACACGCGGGTTTGGCTGGCCGCCGGCGTCACGGATATGCGGCGCGGGTTCAACACGCTGGCGGCACAGGCCGAACAGGTTTTGGCCGAGGATCCGTATTCGGGCCATATGTTCGTCTTCAGGGGTCGCCGGGGCGATCTTTTGAAGATCATCTGGTGGGATAGCCAGGGGGCCTGCCTGTTTACAAAGCGGCTGGAACGGGGCCTGTTTGTTTGGCCGGCGGCAAAGGAAGGCAAGGTCAGCCTGAGCCCATCACAACTGTCGATGCTACTGGAAGGGATCGACTGGCGGGCCCCACAAAAGACCTGGCGACCGCTGGTCGCGGGATAGGGG
>JAGXHB010000104.1 GCA_024636425.1 Roseobacter sp. | reverse complement strand
TCTAAGCTCATCACTTGCGGATGATACTGCCCGCGCCATGCTCGGTGAACAATTCGAGCAGGCAGGCGTTGGGCGCACGTCCGTCAAGGATCACGGCAGCGCGCACGCCGCCTTCGATCGCGCTGAGCGCGGTCTCGGTTTTCGGGATCATACCGCCTGCAATCGTACCATCCGTGATCATGTCGCGGATCTGGGCGGCTGTCAGCTCGGTCAGCACTTCACCTTGCGCGTTCTTGACGCCTGCAACGTCGGTCAGCAGCAACAGGCGATCCGCCTTCAGGGCGGCAGCAATCGCGCCTGCAGCGGTGTCCCCGTTAATATTGAACGTCTCGCCGTTGCGGCCCATGCCAAGGGGCGCGATCACCGGAATGATTCCCTTGTCCGCAAGATCGCGCAGCAGTCGGGGATTTACTTCGGTGGGGGCGCCCACAAGGCCGAGTTCGGGATCTTCCTGATCGCAGATGATCAGCCCGCTGTCCTTGCCTGAAACGCCGACGCAGCGCCCGCCTTGAGCGGTGATCGCCTGAACGATCCGCGCATTCACAAGACCGGACAGCACCATCTCGACGACTTCCATGGTGGCGGCATCCGTCACCCGCTTGCCGTTCACAAACTCTGACTTGATGCCCAACCGCCGCAGCATGTCATTGATCATCGGACCGCCGCCATGGACGATCACAGGATTCACCCCGACCTGCCGCATCAAGGCGACATCGCGGGCAAATTCTTCCATGGCCTCGTCGCTGCCCATGGCGTGACCACCCAGCTTGATAACGACGGTCGCGTCGGCATAGCGCTGCAAATAAGGAAGCGCTTGGCTCAGGGTTTGGGCGGTGGCGATCCAGTCGCGGTTCATGTCTTGTTTTCTCATTCTCTGCCTCGGGTCATCGGTCGAAGCGGGTTACTTCAACGTGGCGACAATGGCACGCAGCGTTGGAATGCCCCAGCCCTTTTCCGAGGACGTCACGACGATTTCCGGATAGGCCGCCGGGTGTTTGGCCAATGCTTCGCGCACCTGATCCAGGACTTTCGCACGGTCGACTTCCTTGACCTTGTCCGCTTTGGTCAGGACGCATTGAAACGTCACGGCAGAGCTGTCGAGCAGCGACATGATCTCGTCATCGACTTTCTTGACCCCGTGGCGCGCGTCGATCAGCACAAAAGCACGGCGCAGGGTCTGACGGCCCGACAGATACTGCTTGAGCAGCCTTTGCCATTTTTCCACAATAGGTAAAGGCGCGTTCGCATAGCCATAGCCGGGCAAATCGACCAGATAGTGATCTTCACCGGCGGTGAAATAGTTGATCTCCTGGGTGCGGCCGGGGGTGTTCGACGCACGGGCCAGCGCCTTCATGCCTGTCAGCGCGTTGATCAGCGTCGACTTGCCCACGTTCGAGCGACCGGCAAAGCATACCTCCATCCGGTCGGCAGGCGGCAGGCCATCCATCGCGACGACGCCTTTGACGAACTGGGTTTCGCCCGCAAAAAGCATCCGGCCCTTTTCGGCGGTAAAGTCGTCCGGCTCTTCAGCGATTTCGAACTTGATCTGCATTACAAAACCTCTGCCGTATCGCCGACTGAAATGTCGCCGGATGTGATCACTTCGGCATATACACCAAAGTCCTGATGGCCAAATTGTTTGTTCAGCACGTCAAGCGTCGCTGTGTCGCGTTTGCCGGTCACCGGATTGGTATTGGTAACGCTGCACCTTTTGATGGGTTCGACCACACGCAGGACCGCCGTGCCGATGCGTATCTGCCGCCCGATCCAGCCAAACTCTGCCCAGGGGGCTACGTCGTCAAGCCAGATATTCCCGCGCCACCGTTCCTTGGTGATCGGGGTGCCCATCGCATCTGCCACCGCCGCATGCGAAGCCGTGTTCATGATCGAGACACTTGCAAAATTGCTGTCCGTCAGCCCGCGTTCAGGCAGGCTGACAATCTCGACCGGCCTATCCGCACCGTCGCAAAGCGGGGCCACCCAAGTCAGAAACCGGTTCTGATCTGCCCGATCATCAGGGCAAAAGGTGATCGGAGACAGATCCTGATGCCGCAAGGTGATCTGACGCTGCCCCTCGTCGAGTGTTGCCCAGATGCCGGCCAGCGCAGGCGTGCGCGAGCCTATCACGAAGTTGCGGCAGCTTACCCATGCAGGATTGCCTGCGTTAAACTTGGACGCAGAATGGGTCACGGCCCAAACGCGGTCCCAAGGCATCGCCTGTCCTTGCGTAAGACGGACCTGGTCGATTGTCTCGCGCCCGTGGCTTTTGATCGGATGCCGGTAAAGCGCGCTGGTCTGCATTACTTTTTGCCTTCGCCCGGTGTCTTGGTATCGTTCGCGGCGGGCTTGGATTTCTTGCCAAACATTTTGCCGCCCCTGATATTCCCAAGAATATCAGGCTTATAGCCTTGGGACCGCATGATCAGGTACTGCTGGGTAAACGTGATCGTGTTGTTCGCGATCCAGTAGACCACCAGACCCGAGGCGAACCCGCCAAGCATGAACATGAAGACCCACGGCATCCAGGCAAAGATCATCTGCTGGGTCGGGTCCGTTGGGGCAGGGTTCAGCTTTTGCTGGATAAACATCGAAACCCCGAGCAGCAGCGGCAAGATACCGATGAACACCAACGCAAGGATCGAACCGGGGTCCGGCGCACCCCACGGCAGAAGGCCATAGAAGTTGTAGATCGACGTCGGATCAGGCGCGCTCAGATCTTGGAAGGGTCCGAAAAACGGCGCATGGCGCAGCTCGAGTGTGACAAAGATAACCTTGTAGAGCGAGAAGAAGATCGGGATCTGAAGAATGATAGGCAAGCAACCGGCAGCGGGGTTCACCTTTTCACGCTTGTAAAGTTCCATCATGCCCTGCTGAAGCTTCTGCCGGTCGTCGCCAGCGTCCTTCTTCAGCTTTTCCATCTGCGGCTGCAGTTCCTTCATCTTGGCCATCGAGACGTAGGATTTATAGGCGAGCGGGAACAAGACCGCCTTGATCAGCAGAGTCAGGCCGATGATGGCGACGCCCATGTTGCCGATCAGGATGTTCAGGTGGTGCAGCACCCAGAAAATCGGCTTGGTCAGGAAAAAGAACCAGCCCCAGTCGATGGAATCGATGAATTTGTAGACGCCCTGCGCTTCGTAGGTCTGCAGCGTCTCCCATTCCTTGGCCCCGGCAAAAAGCTGGGTCGACACGGTTGCCGTTTGCCCGCTCGCGATGGTTTGCGTCGGCAGGACAGCTTCGGTCTGGAAAATTTCGGTGTTGGGCAGATATTTGACCGTCAGTCGCGAGGCTTGCGCCGGATCGGGGATCAGGTTGGTCATGAAGTAGTGGCCGGTGAACCCGATCCATCCGTTTGTCGCACCGTCAATCCGCTCCGACGGAATGCCGTTGGCAGGGTCGAGGTCAGGGATGTCATCCCACGCGGTTTCGATCAGCTCGCCATTGTTCATGGCGACCATACCTTCGTGCAGGATAAAGAAGTTCTGCGCGTCGGTGGGGATGCCGTGGCGCGCGATCAGGCCATAAGGGGCAAGGGAGATGGAAGTCTCGGACGTGTTTTCGACGGACTGATCAACCTTGAACATGTAGTTTTCGTCAATAGAAATCACCCGCGAAAACACCTGGCCAGCACCGTTGTCCCATGTCAGCGTTACCGGCGTGTCAACGCCAAGCGTTTCGCCATCAGCGAGGGTCCAAAGCGTGTTTGGGCCGGGCACCTGTTCGGGAGCGATGCCGGCACCGGCGGCCCAGCCGTACAGCGCATAATAGGCGTCTTCCGTGCCTGCAGGCGAAAGAAGGGTCACAATGGGTGCGTCATCTTCGATCGTGGTGCGGTAATCTTTGAGCATCAGATCGTCGATCCGGCCCCCCAGCAACGAGATGGAGCCCGTGACCCGTGCGGTTTCAACGGGAATACGCGGTGCGGCTTCAAGCGCTTCGGAACGGTTTTCGGCGTCATCTGCAACCGGCGCGGCAGTGGTCGTGCCGGCGGGAGCCGTCGCGTCAGGAGTTGTGATGCCGTCCGTTGCAGTGGCGGTCGTGCCGTCAACAGGCGTAGTGGCCTCCGGAGGTGGAAAAAGCAGGAACCACCCCAGGATCACTATGAAACTCAGAACCGTCGCAAAAATGAGATTCTTGTTTTGATCGTCCATGAGACCGCCACCCGATGTCTATAATATCAGCGTGGGTTCAACAGAGTGCAGCACCAAAGGTCAAGCGGATTCGGGGTTAAACGATCGGGAATGCGGCCAGAGAGCAGAATGTATCTTCACGTTTTTCCGCTCATGATCCGCGGCATTTCCCGTTGTTTGGCGCAATGTGCCTCCACCCACTCGACTGTTTGATCAAGCGGCATCGGCCTTGCGATGCCGAAACCTTGAACATGATCGCATCCCAGCTGCGCCAGAATGACGTGTTCCCCGACAGTCTCGACACCCTCTGCCAGGGTTTCGACGCCCAGACGTTCGGCCATCGTCAAGATGGCGCTGATCATCCGTTGCTGCTCGGGATCGCGGTCGGCTTTCATCACGAACGACCGGTCGATCTTGATCCGGGTTACCCCAAAGCGACGGATTGACGCAATCGAAGCATGGCCGGTGCCGAAATCATCCAGGTCGATCCGGCAGCCCAGTTTGCCAAGTGCGTTAAGATTGCGTGTGATCACGTCATCTGGGGCGCTGGCCACGACGGTTTCCAGAATTTCGATCGCCAGCCTGTCGGGGGTCAGGTCGAATCGGTCAAGTTCCCATGTAATCTTCTCGATCAGTTGCGGATTGCTAAGTTCGGATCCCGCGAAATTTACGCCGATCTGCGGTATCTTGATGCCGGCCTCGTCCCAAGATTTCAGCGCGGCAAGAGACTGATAGATCATCACTTCGGCAAGGCGTTCCAGAAGATCCGCCTGATCGAGCGCGGGCAGGAAATCTGCCGGCATCAATACTCCGCGGGTGGGATGGACCCAACGTGCCAACGCCTCGAAACCGCTGATGTGGCCCGTGTCCGTGGAAATCTGAGGTTGAAACCACGGCTGGATCTGTCCGTTCTCAAGGGCATGTGCGACCTCGTCCATCAGCGCGGCAGTGGTGGCCGTCGGGGGCAGCATCCTGTCCGAGAAGGCACGGATGGCAGACGGGCCGCGACGGACCGCTTCATCAAGGGCCATTTGCGCCGCGCCAAGCCAGGCTTCACCGGATTTCTTGGCCGATCTGGCATGCAGGCAAAAACCGACCGACGCCGAAATGTAGATCACAGTGCCGTCTATCGAAATCGGCTCCTCTACAGCGCGTTGCAGCCGGCCGGCCATCTGAATGGCAAGTTCCAGATCAAAATGCCGAACGGGGTCAAGGCACACGCCAAACTGCGCGGTCTGCAAGATCCCCACACTGTCCTTGTCGCGCAAAGATGACTTCAATCGCTCGCCGGTTCGGGCCAACACCTGATCCGCCGCAGCCTTGCCAAACCGATCATGGATGGAATCAAAGTCTTCGATGGCAAAAGCAAACGTTGCCGATTTCCAGCCCAGTTCTTCCGTCCGGACAAAGATTTCATCCACCAGGTTTTCAAACGCAGGTTGGTGCAGCAGTCCCGATATACCCTCCCGGACGAGCATCAGGCTGCCGGACGGTCCGTGAAGCCCGCCCAAGAGTGCGTAGAAAACCGGAATGATCACAGCGCAGGTCAGCAATGCCGCTTCGCCGCCGAACCAGAAGGCTGCCAGACAAAGTGCGGGGAGAAAGGCCAGCGCGGGCGGGCCGGTCATGGTAGCGGTCAACCGTGCGCAGGCACGCAAGAAATTCTTGTTCCGAACCGATCCCATAACAATCCCCTTCAGATGCGACCACGCGCTTGAATGAGGATCTGATAGCAGCCCAAATCTGTCTCAGGGGTTAATGTTCCCGTTCTATTCCGGAGTTCTTGCCGACAAATTTAGCCAACTAGCTACTGGTTTCGCGCCTCAGCCCGGCAAAATCGAACAGGTCCGGATCAAGCAGATGAGATGGTCTGGCGTTCATCAACGCACGAAACATCACTTGCCTGCGGCCGGGGCTGTTGGCCTCCCACCCATCAAGAATAGCCTTGACCTGTTGGCGCTGGAGCCCGTCCTGAGAGCCGCACAGATCGCAGGGAATGATGGGATATTGCATCGCTCTCGCGAATTTTTCGCAATCCGCTTCGGCGACATGCGCGAGCGGGCGGTAAAGAAACAGATCGCCTTCCTCGTTCACCAGTTTCGGGGGCATCGTAGCGAGCCGTCCACCGTGAAAGAGGTTCATGAAAAATGTCTCGAGTATGTCGTCGCGATGATGCCCCAGAACGACAGCGGTGCAACCTTCTTCGCGGGCGATGCGGTAAAGATGGCCACGGCGCAGACGGCTGCACAGCGCACAGAAGGTCCGGCCCGCAGGGATCTTGTCCATCACGATGGAGTAGGTGTCCTGATACTCGACCCGGTGGGCGACGCCCATCTTCTCAAGGAAAGCGGGCAGTACGGTCGCGGGAAAATTCGGTTGCCCCTGATCCAGATTGCAGGCCAGAATTTCGACCGGCAGCAGCCCGCGCCATTTCAGTTCATGCAGGATCGCGAGCAGGGTATAGCTGTCCTTGCCGCCCGACAGACAGACCAGCCATTTGCCGCCCGGTTCGATCATACCGTATTTTTCGATCGCCTCGCGGGTATGGCGCACAAGCCGCTTGCGCAGCTTGCGAAACTCGGTGCTTTGAGGGGCCCCGTGAAAAAGCGGGTGAATATCGTCAGGTTGATCCAACATGGCGTTGGCTTAGAGCAACTGTTGCAGCCGATCAAGCGCGGGATGATGTATCGCCTGCGGGTCTAGTCCGGAACGTTGTCAATGCCACTGCCGCCCCAAGGATGACAGCGCGCAATCCGGCGAAAGGCAAGCCAGCCGCCTTTGATGCCGCCATGCTTCTGCAACGCCTCGAGAGCATATGCGCTGCAGGTGGGATGATAGCGGCAGTTATGGCCGACCCACGGGCTGAACATGAGGCGGTAGCCTTTCACCGGCAGTGAAAGGATGCGCGCCAGCGGGGTCATTTCACCTTGCCGTGCAGAATATTGAGCGCAGTGTCCAGATCGGCCTGCAACTGGGCGAAGGGAAGGGTGGCCGTCGCCCCTTGCCGTCCGACAAGCACATAGTCCGTACCGTCGCGTCCTCGGGTCGGCAAAGACAGCCGTGCGATCTCGCGCAAGCGCCGCTTGGCGCGGTTGCGTGCAACGGCGTTGCCGACCTTTTTCGAGCAGGTTACGCCGATACGGACGCCATCTGCCTCGCCCTCGTGGCGTTTGCGCATCTGCAGGATGAAACCGGGCATCGCGACGCGCGGCGACCGCGTGGCCCGCTGAAAATCCGGACGATTCTTGAGCGTCGTCAGACGCAAAGAAACCGCCGGGGGCATGTCCCTTGGGGCGGCAGATGTGCCTTCCACGGGTGCCTCCGGCGGTGTCATGTCTTGCAAATCCCGAAGGCGCTTACGCGCTCAGCGATTTCCGGCCCTGCGCGCGGCGTGCGTTGATGATCTTGCGGCCTGCTTTGGTCGCCATCCGTGCACGGAAACCGTGACGCCGCTTGCGTACGAGGTTCGAGGGTTGATAGGTGCGCTTCATCGCTCCACTCCACTTTAATACGTTAGATCAGCACCGGATTCGGGCTGCTCAGTCAATTCAAGCCCTGCCTCTAATGGTGACCCGCGCCCAAGTCAAACCCTTGGAGGCGCTAATTTCACCATATTGCAACAAATAGAGCAATTCAGGGTCCGAAAAGTTTCAATACCACCACTCTGACCTAGTTTAACACCCGTATGGCTTCGATGGGATCAAGCAGCCGTGATCGCCCTATCGCCCCGTCGCAAAGAGGGTCATCTAGGAGACCGTACATGTATTTGAGGATGATCGTCGGAATGAGCCCTGAAAAACCAGCGTGGCTGCACTATTTGCCTTTTGTGATCATTTTGATCGTGGCTGCTGTCGGCTTTTTTACGCTCCGTGACTTTCTGACCTTTGATACCTTGCGGGACAATCGCGACACATTGATCACCTTCCGCGATGATAACTATGTGCTGACCGTTCTCGGTTTCATCCTCGCCTATGTGCTGATCGTGGGGTTTTCGCTGCCCGGTGCGAGTATTGCGACGATCACAGGCGGCTTCCTGTTCGGAACGGTACTGGGCGTGTTGATCAACGTCAGCGGTGCCACGCTGGGGGCGATTGTCATCTTCATGGCCGCGCGCATGGGCTTTGGCGAAAAGCTCAAGGCGCGGATGGATGCATCAGAGGGGATGGTGCGCAAGATCAAGAACGGGATCGACAACAACCAGTGGTCGATGCTTTTTTTCATCCGGCTGGTCCCGGCGGTGCCGTTCTTCGTGGCCAATCTCATTCCGGCATTTTTGGGTGTACCGCTCTACCGCTTTGTGATTTCGACGTTTCTGGGCATCATTCCCGGATCGCTGGTCTATACGTCGGTCGGTGCCGGGTTGGGGGCAGTTTTTGCGCGCGGCGAGACGCCTGATTTCAGCATCATATTCGAGCCGCATATCCTGTTCCCCATCCTGGGTCTTTGCACGCTGTCGCTGCTGCCCGTCGTCATGAAACTTGTTACCGGCAAGAAGGACCTTCTGAAATGAACCGCATCAAGACAGACATTCTTATCATAGGCGCAGGATCCGGAGGCCTTTCCGTGGCGGCGGGTGCAGCCCAGATGGGCGCAGATGTCGTTCTGCTGGAAGGCCACAAGATGGGCGGCGATTGCCTGAATTATGGCTGTGTGCCGTCCAAGGCGCTGATCGCGACCGGCAAGGCCGCCTATGGCCAGCGTCATTCGGCGCAGTTCGGGGTCAGCGATGCCGCAGGTGAAGTTGATTACGCCGCAGCCAAGGATCACGTCGCAGATGTCATTGCACAGATCGCGCCTGTCGACAGTGTGGAGCGGTTCGAGGGGTTCGGGGTCAAGGTGATCCGCGAGTTTGGGCGCTTTATCTCGGAGAATGAGGTACAGGCGGGCGATACGGTCATTCGCGCGCGCCGCATCGTAATCGCGACCGGATCATCGCCTCTGGTGCCGCCGATCACCGGTCTGGACAAGGTTCCTTACGAGACGAATGAAACGCTGTTTGACCTGCGTGAAAAGCCAGAACATTTACTGATCATCGGCGGCGGCCCCATCGGTATGGAAATGGCACAGGCCCATATCCGCATGGGCTGCAAGGTTACCCTGATCGAAGGCAGCAAGGCGCTGGCCAAGGATGACCCGGAACTGGCCGCAATCGTCTTGCAGACGCTGCGCGACGAAGGTGTTGAAATCGCCGAGGACGCGGAAGCGTCCGAAGTGCGGGGGAGCGCAGGTGCGATCGAGG
>JAGXHB010000103.1 GCA_024636425.1 Roseobacter sp. | reverse complement strand
GAGCTGGCCTTGGGGCTGAGTGCGGGATCAATGTCGCGCATTTCCATCGACAGCATGAACGACGAGGACTCCATCACGGGGGCGCAAAATGCCTCCATCGCGTCAAAGATCGCGGCGGTCGCCGCCTGTTTGACCTCATCCGTGCGACCGGCCCGCAGCCGGACCGAAAGATCCAGAAACGCATGATCGGGATTGCCGTCAGCCATGACGACATGCGTGCAGGCCGTGGCACGCACCCGGATTCCTGCAACCGGAAAGACGCCCGTATCCGCCGCCGCCTGCGCCACGACGCGGCACAGCGCGCCGATATCAAGACGCGGCTCAAGGTTGGGTGAATAGTCGATCTGAAAATGCGGCATGTCCCCTCCCAAGGCGTGTCAGATTTATTGACATGTTAAGCAGTATAGTTAACATGTCAATCAAATTTTGACGTTCCGGAAGGACAGCCCCTTGACCCAGAACCCGTCCAGACTTGCCCAGACGGCACGCTCCCTGCCGATTGCCCTGCTGCGCGCGCGCGAAACCGTCATGGGGCCGTATCGCGCCATGCTGAGCGAAAGCGGCATCAGCGAGCAGAAATGGCGGGTTCTGCGCGTTGTGTCGGAAAAAGGACCGATGGAGCAGACGGCGATCGCCACAGCGGCCTGCCTGATGCTGCCAAGCCTGACGCGGATATTGACCGCGATGGAAAAGGACGGGCTTCTCTCACGGGCGATTGACGCAAGCGACCGGCGCAAATCCATCGTCACGATCAGCGCGGGCGGGCAGAAATTGATCGACGATCACGCCGCCCGCTCGGCCGAGATCACCGCGCGGCTCCGAACGCAGTTCGGAGCGCAAAAGATGACACTGCTGCTGGATTTGCTGGAAGAGCTGACCGAGGCCGATCTGATGACGGTGGTGTAGGGACACCTGTTTGCTGCCGGCGCAATGGGGGGTTGCCCCCGGCCCCCCGTAATATTTGCCAGCCAGAAGCGTCAGATCGCGGCGCTATGGGCTTTGCGGGCGGATTGAAAGAGATCGAGCTTGCCCGCAAGGATGCGGACCAGCGGCACATATTCGGGGCGCACGGTCATCAGCCCGTCGTGAAAGAAAAGCGCCTTGGGATAACTGTCGCACAGATTGCTGAGACTTTGACCGATGGCACAGGAAAAGGCGGGGAACTCGGCACGCAAGATGTCCACATTGATTTCAAAACGGCACATCAGCATCTCGATTGCGCGGGCGACCCAGGCGTCGGTCGGGGTCAACCGGTGGCCTTTGGCTGCCGCAAGCCCGCCGTCGGTGATTGCCGCAACATAGGCCGCCGTCGAGGGATGGTTCTGGCTGTAGCCTTGCGGGAATTTCGAGATCGCAGAGGCACCTAGGCCGATCAGCACCTCGGCGGTGTCGTCGGTGTAGCCTTGAAAATTGCGGCGCAGATGGCCTTTGATCTGGGCCCGCGTCAGGCTGTCCTCGGGTCTTGCGAAATGGTCGATCCCAATGGGCTCGAAACCATCAGCAACAAGCATCCTGCGCGCAAGTTCCGCCAGACCAAAGCGCGCCTCTGCATCGGGGAGGTCTTCGGCCTTGATCATCACCTGCCGCTTGGACATCCACGGCACATGCGCGTAGCCGTAGAGCGCCAGCCGGTCCGGTGAAAGGGCCATCACCTGCTCGAGCGAGGCGGCAAGGCGTTCTGGTGTCTGGAAGGGCAGCCCGTACAGGAGGTCCATGTTGAGGCTTTGCACATTCGCGCGGCGCAGATGCGCAACGGTGAGTGCTGTCTGTTCGAACGACTGCAGCCTGCCGATGGCCTGCTGCACGGCCGGATCAAAATCCTGCACGCCGATGCTGGCACGGTTCATGCCGTAGAGAACCAGCGTATCAAGCAACTCGGGCGATGCTTCGGTCGGGTCGATCTCGACGGAGAACTAGAACCCTTTAGCCGTCGCAAAGCGGTCGAAAACGCGGGTCAGCAGCTTTGTCATGGTTTCAGGCGACAGAATCGTCGGGGTGCCGCCGCCAAGATGAAGGCGTGAGAGCGATACCTTGTGCGGCAACAGGTCACGCACGCGGTCTATCTCGGTCATGAGGGTATCGATATAGGCTTCGACCGGGCGCATGGTCTTGGTGCCTTGGGTACGGCAAGCGCAGAACCAGCAAAGCCGTTTGCAAAACGGAATATGCAGATAAAGCGATACTCTGGCCCCCGTCGGCACGGCAGCGATCCAGCCCGCGTGGTTATCGGCACCGACCCCGGCGGCAAAATGATTTGCCGGTGGATAGCTGGTGTACCGCGGCGCATTGGCGTCAAAGAGCCCGTAGGAATGGAGTTGATCTATATGTGTCATACGGGTAGGTTGCTACATTCACCCCCACAGCTGCATTGATTTAGATCAAATATGTATATTTCCGATCGCGTCCGCCCCAGTTGCACGGAATGCCCTATCCGACACCGCGCCGTGTGCGCGCGGTGCGACGAGGATGAACTGGCCATTCTGGACAACATCAAAAGCTACAAGTCCTTCAAGGCGGGCGAGCCGATCCTGTGGCGCGGCGACGAACTGACCTATCTGGCGTCGATCGTCTCGGGTGTCGGCAGCCTGGGCAAGACAATGGAAGACGGGCGCATCCAGATGGTGGGCCTGCTCTTCCCGTCGGACTTCATCGGGCATCCGGGCCGGGCTCAGATCGAGTTCGACGTGGTTGCGGTCACGGATGTGACGCTATGCTGTTTCAAGCGCAAGCCGTTCGAGGATCTGGTCGCGTCGACCCCGCATGTGGCGCAGCGGCTGCTGGAAATGGCGCTGGATGAACTGGACGCGGCGCGCGACTGGATGGTTCTGCTGGGCCGCAAGACCGCACGCGAAAAGATCGCGACCTTCATCGAAATGCTGATACGTCGCCAGTCGCTGAGCGACCCTTCGTCAGAGGCCCTGAAAGTGGTGCTGCCCTTGACCCGCGAGGAGATCGCCAGCTTTCTGGGCCTGACCCTCGAGACGGTCAGCCGACAGCTTGGCGCGATGAAAAAGGAAGGCATCCTGCATTTTTCCGACCGCCGCCAGTTCGAAGTTGCAGATTTTGATGCCCTGCATATCGCCACTGGCGATGATGCCGATGGTGGCCCGCTGTTCTGACAGCATCTCGCTGACCCCTATTTGATCTGCATCAACGCGGCCCGCCGCGTAATGCGCTTTGCTTGAGGCATCATTATCCTCAGGAGAGCACATCATGTATTCCAATATCCTTGTTCCCATCGTCTTGGAGGACGATGCCAAGATTGATGCTTCGCTGAAAGCCGCAAGGGCGATGGCGAACGAAGGTGCACATATTACCCTGCTCCATGTGATCGAGATGATCCCGGTTTATGTCTCGGATTATGTGCCGCCGGAGTTTGTCGTCACAGCCCGCGAAACCGTTGCTGAAAAGCTTGAAGCGATCGCGCGTGACATTCCCAACTGCCGGCCTGCAATAGCGGACGGACGCGCCGGCCCGCGTATTTGCCGCTGGGCCGAAGAGAATGGCAGCGACTGCATCGTTGTGGCGTCTCACCAGCCCGCCTTCTCAGACATTCTGCTTGGTTCAGTCGCCGGTCACGTCGTGCGCCACGCAAACTGCGCGGTTCATGTCATCCGTTAACAGCCGCCTGACCGGGAAACTTGATGCAGATCAAGGTCGGGCGCTGCGGCACGCTTTAGATCAGCCAGGCAGAACAGATGCGCCCCGGTGGGACAGCGCAAGCAAGAAGGTGCAATATGGATTACTTTAAACTCGTCATATTGGCGGTGGTCGCGGCGGTTGCCGCGGTCGGGGCGAATTGGGCGCATGATCTGGCTTATCAGGTGCATGCAATACTGATCATGACGGTGGCGTCCGGACTTTTCGTCTGGGTGCTGCGCGGCATTGATGAACCGAAACCCGTGGCCGAGACGGGCTATGCCGATGGGGTCATCCGCGCCGGCGTGATCGCGACGGCCTTCTGGGGTGTCACCGGGTTTCTGGTCGGCACCTACATCGCCTTCCAGCTCGCGTTTCCCGAACTGAACTTCGAATGGGCGCAACCTTTCGGCAACTTCGGGCGGCTGCGGCCCCTGCACACCTCGGCGGTGATCTTTGCCTTCGGGGGCAACGCGCTGATCTGTACGTCCTTTTACGTGGTGCAGCGCACCAGCGCTGTCAGGCTCTTTGGCGGCAACCTGAGCTGGTTCGTCTTCTGGGGATACCAGCTTTTCATCGTGCTGGCCGCGACCGGCTATCTGCTGGGGGCGACCCAATCCAAGGAATACGCGGAACCTGAATGGTACATCGACATCTGGCTGACGATAATCTGGCTGTCCTATCTGGTGGTCTTCATGGGCACCATCATCCGCCGTCGGGAAAAGCACATCTATGTCGCCAACTGGTTCTACCTGAGCTTCATCATCACCGTCGCGATGCTGCATGTCGTCAACAACCTGTCCATTCCCGTCAGCTTCTGGGGGTCGAAATCGGTGCAGGTCTTTGCGGGCGTGCAGGATGCGATGACGCAGTGGTGGTACGGCCACAACGCCGTGGGCTTTTTCCTGACCGCAGGATTTCTGGGGATGATGTACTATTTCGTACCCAAGCAGGCGAACCGCCCGGTCTATTCCTACAAGCTCAGCATCATTCACTTCTGGTCGCTGATCTTCCTGTATATCTGGGCAGGCCCGCACCACTTGCATTACACCGCCCTGCCTGATTGGGCCGCGACCTTGGGAATGGTGTTCTCGATCGTTCTTTGGATGCCCAGTTGGGGCGGCATGATCAACGGCCTGATGACCCTGCAAGGGGCCGGGGACAAACTGCGCACCGATCCGATCCTGCGGATGTTCGTTCTGTCGCTGGGGTTCTACGGCATGTCGACCTTCGAGGGACCGATGATGTCGATCCGTGCAGTAAACTCGCTAAGCCATTACACAGACTGGACAATCGGACACGTCCATTCGGGTGCGCTTGGTTGGAACGGCATGATCACCTTTGGCGCGCTGTACTTCCTGACCCCGCGTCTTTGGGGCCGCGCACAGATGTATTCGATGTCCGCGATCAACTGGCACTTCTGGCTCGCGACGATCGGCATTGTCCTCTACGCGTCGTCGATGTGGGTCACCGGTATCATGGAAGGTCTGATGTGGCGCGAGGTCGATGACCAGGGTTTCCTCGTCAACTCCTTTGCGGACACGGTCGCTGCCAAGTTCCCGATGTATGTCGTGCGCGGCACCGGCGGGATCCTCTATCTGACCGGGGCGCTGATCATGGTCTGGAACATGTGGAAGACGATCCGCGGGGCCAAACCGGCAACCGCACCGCTTCCCACCAACGCAACCCCTGCAGAATAAGGAGCTGACCCATGGCCTTTATCGACAAACACGCCATTCTGGAAAAAAGCCCTACCCTGCTGCTGGTCGCCTCGCTTTTGGTGGTCACGGTAGGGGGGATTGTGGAAATCGCCCCGCTGTTCTGGCTGGAAAACACCATTGAGGAAGTCGAGGGTGTCCGGCCCTACTCCCCGCTCGAACTGACGGGGCGTGACATCTATGTGCGCGAAGGGTGCTACAACTGCCACAGCCAGATGATCCGCCCCATGCGCGATGAGGTGGAACGCTACGGCCACTATAGCCTTGCGGCAGAATCGATGTACGACCATCCGTTCCAATGGGGGTCCAAACGCACGGGCCCCGATCTGGCGCGGGTGGGCGGCCGGTATTCCGATGCATGGCACGTCGACCATCTGGTTGACCCGCAGTCGGTCGTGCCGGAATCGATCATGCCGAAATATGCGTTTCTGATGCAGACCCCGATCGAGTCGACCCACACGCAGGCGCTGATGGAAACCCACCGCTTTGTGGGTGTGCCCTATACCGACGAACAGATTGACGCCGCACGCGCTGACTTCCGCGCACAGGCTGATCCTGACGGTGACTTCGACGGGCTTCTTGAACGGTATCCGGGGGCCGCTGTCGCCAATTTTGACAGCCAGCCCGGAGTTACAGAAATGGACGCTCTGATCGCCTATCTGCAAGTGCTTGGCACCATGGTCGATTTCTCGACCTTCACCCCCGACGCCAGCCGCTAGGAGGCAAAAAATGCAAACCTACACATTCCTGCGCACCCTGGCGGACAGCTGGGTCTTGTTGGCCATGTTCATCTTCTTTGCCGGTGTGATCCTGTTCGTCATGCGCCCCGGCAGCACCAAGACCTACGACGCTGTCGCCCGGATTCCGCTGGACGACGACAAGCCACCAGCCCCCCGCACCCGTGCAAAAAAGAACAAGGAGGACGGCAATGTCTGACCGCAAGAAGGACCATGTCACCGGCACCGAAACCACAGGTCATAGCTGGGACGGCATCGAAGAACTGAACACGCCCCTGCCACGCTGGTGGCTCTGGACGCTATACCTGACCATCATCTGGGGGATCGGATATACCATCGCCTATCCTGCCTGGCCGATGGTGTCAGGGGCTACGTCGGGCGTGCTGGGATGGTCGACCCGCGCGAATGTCGCGACCGACATAACTGCCCATGAAGCCAAGAACGCCGATCTGGTCACCGCCCTGCTGGCTGCCGACATGGACACCCTGCCCGCTGATGCCGATCTGAACCGCTATGCCAAGGCGCGCGGCGGTGCGGTCTTCCGGGCGCATTGTTCGCAATGCCACGGATCGGGTGCTGCAGGAGCCAAGGGCTATCCGAACCTTCTGGATGATGACTGGCTGTGGGGCGGACAAATGGCGGACATCGAATACACCGTGCGCCACGGCATTCGCAACGAACAGGACGCGGACGCCCGCTATTCGCAGATGCCCGCCTTTGGCGAAATGCTGTCGAAGGGCGAGGTTGCAGCGGTCGTGGAACATGTCGTGTCCCTGTCGAACACCGAGTATGACGCGAACCTTGCCGGAACCGGAGCGGAGGTTTTCGCCAATAACTGCGCCGCCTGCCACGGTGAAACAGGCACCGGCAACCGCGACATGGGCGCGCCTGATCTTTCGGATGCGATCTGGCTTTACGGCGGAGACAAGGCAAGCCTAACCGACACTGTTGTCAACGCCCGGTTTGGCGTGATGCCTGCCTGGGGTGCGCGCCTGACCGAAGCGGATGTGCGCGCCGTGGCCGCCTATGTCCACGCACTTGGTGGCGGCGAGTAAGCGCCGCCACCCGGCCCCCGGAATGATGCTGTTTCGGGGGCGTTCTTGATCCTGATCAAGGATTCGCCCCGCCCGACCTTGTAGGGATAGGGGGTAAACAGGATATATCATGTCAGACCAAACCGCAGCCCCATCGCTATATGCCCCCCGCGAGCCGATCTTCCCGCGCCGCGTCAACGGCTTCTTTCGCCGCTTTAAATGGGCGATCCTGATCGTCACGCTGGGCATTTACTATATCACCCCGTGGATCCGTTGGGACCGTGGGCCCAGCCTGCCCGATCAGGCGGTGCTGCTGGATCTGGCCAGCCGGCGCTTTTACTTCTTCTGGATCGAAATCTGGCCGCACGAGTTCTACTTTGTCGCGGGCTTGTTGATCATGGCGGGGCTGGGGCTCTTCCTGTTCACCTCCGCACTTGGCCGCGTATGGTGCGGCTACACCTGCCCCCAGACCGTCTGGACCGACCTTTTCATCCTCGTGGAGCGCTGGATCGAAGGCGATCGCAATGCCCGCGTGCGCTTGCACAAGGCCCCTTGGGGGCTACGGAAATGGCGCTTGCGGCTGACCAAATGGGCGGTCTGGCTTGCCATCGCGGTGGCCACCGGCGGGGCATGGGTGTTTTACTTTACCGACGCGCCCACGCTGCTGCGCGATCTGGTCACGCTGGCGGCACATCCCGCTGCCTACATCACCATCGCGATCCTGACCGCGACCACCTTTGTCTTTGGCGGGTTCCTGCGCGAACAGGTCTGCATCTATATGTGTCCCTGGCCGCGCATTCAGGCCGCGATGATGGACCCTGACACCATTACCGTCGCCTATCGCGACTGGCGGGGCGAGCCGCGCGGCAAAAATAATGCGCGGCGCACCGGGATGACCAAAGCGATCGCCGCCGAGGCCGCCCTCCTGGACGCAGATCCGGCTGTTGCCCGCTATCCCGGCACGATCTACCGCGGCGATGAACGCCTCGTGCCGCCGCCCCCCACCGAGGATGCCGGCCCCGGCGATTGCATCGACTGCATGGCCTGCGTCAACGTCTGCCCGATGGGGATTGATATCCGCAACGGCCAGCAGATGGAGTGCATTACCTGTGCGCTGTGTATTGATGCCTGTGACGATGTGATGGACAAGATCGGCAAGCCACGCGGTCTGATCGACTATATGGCCTTGTCGGATGAAGATGCCGAACGCGCGGGCAACAAGCCCACCCCCATCGCAAAGCATATCCTGCGGCCCAGAACGATCCTTTACACCGCGATCTGGTCGCTGATCGGCATCGGTCTGGTCTATGCGCTGTTCGTGCGGTCCGACATCGAATTGACCGTAAGCCCCGTGCGCAACCCTACTTACGTCGTCCAGTCAGACGGAGCGGTGCGCAATATCTACGACGTGCGGTTGCGCAACAAGTCGGGCGAAGACCGGCAGTTTCACCTGCGCCTGACCAGCGATGAACCTTTGCGCATCTCGCTTGAGGGGACGGAGACCCTGAACCTGAACGTCCCCGCGGATACCACCGTTTTGCAGCGCGTCTATGTCACCGCGCGGCCCGAGCATCCGGCGGCCACATCAGAGACGACCGATCTGCGCCTGTGGGTCGAGGATGCGTCGGCGCAAACCCGTGCCTCCAAACTCACAATCTTCAACGGAAAAGGAAACTAGATGCAGCGCGAACTTAAAGGATGGCACGTCTTCACGGGCTTCGCGATGGCCTTTGGTGTGATCATCTCCGTCAATCTGACGCTGGCATATCAAGCGGTGCACACGTTTCCGGGGCTGGAGGTCAAAAATTCCTATGTCGCCTCGCAAAGCTTTGATTCCGACCGCGATGCGCAACTGGCGCTTGGCTGGGACGTGTCAGCCGATGTGGTGGGGACTGAACTGCACCTGATCGTGCTGCAGGACGGTCGCGCCATTGCACCCGACGTTGAACAGGCGGTCTTTGGCCGCGCAACCAGCGTTCAAGCCGACCAGACGCCTGACTTTACCTTCGACGGCGAGGCTCTCGTGGCAACAGTGCGCGCAGGCCCCGGCAACTGGAACTTGCGCGTCAAGCTGCGCTCGGAGAATGGGACGCTCTTTCAGCAACGCCTTGTCGTGCATGTGACGCAATGAGCATGGTCGCCGCCTGCCCGGCCTGTTCCGTGGCACCCCTTGTAGAACACACCGCCCATGTGCCGACACCGCCCGACTTGGTGTTCTCTCTGCCGGGCATCCATTGCGCCGGTTGCATCGGCACGGTTGAACGTACGCTGGCACGTGTCGCAGGCGTGTCCAGCGCCCGCGTGAACCTGTCGCTCAAGCGCGTTGCCGTGCATGGCATGGACCTCTCCGAAGAGACGTTGGTTGCGGCCTT